>JAIRQQ010000086.1 GCA_031256395.1 Nitrososphaerota archaeon | reverse complement strand
CGTTGCTTGCCATGGTGATGACCATTTTTTACTGAATGAGAGCTTTTGCACTTTGGACAAAACACAATACCAACTCAAAACACTACACCATCATTCAAATATAAACACTCTCAGGTTTTTTTGATGAAGGCTTTAATTTTCTGTTCTTGGGTAGCTTCAGGTTGTTGCTGTAGTTGTTCATATATAGCAGTGTGCTTCAAGCTGGCCTCTTTGGTTTCATCTGCTGTTTTTTGAACCCGCTTAGCCGTCTTGTCAAGCATCTCTAAAACTTCGTCCATCCCGTCATATCTCCAATTCACATAAACCCATATGCTTCCAAGAACGTAAAGACCCCTATATATAAATTAAACAGCTACTGTTTTTTGCTTGTTTTCAACCTGGGAGGAATGGTATGATTGATATTGATGGCGGCCAGAAAAGTGGAAGCGGGACTATTCTGCGGCTCGCAGTAGCCATAGCAGCTATTAGAGGCCAAGCCCTGCACATAACCAACATCCGCCAAAAACGGCCCAACCCAGGTTTGAAACATCAGCATCTTGAATCTGTTCTCACAGCAGCTAAACTCTGCAATGCAGAAATCAAAGGTGCAACGCTGGGTTCAGAGGAATTTTGGTTTACACCTAAAGAAATTCAAGGCGGCAACATTGAAGCAACTATTGAAACCGCAGGAAGCATCCCGATGCTGTTTCTCTCCACCCTGCCCATCTGCCTCTTTGCCAAAACACCCGTCCAGCTACATGTAGCTAGAGGCGGCACCGACACACGCAACGCCCCAACCATAAACTATCTGCGCAACATATTGTTACCCTCATTAACAAAAATGGGTATAACCGCCCAGATTAACGTACAAAAATATGGATATTATCCCAAAGGTGCAGGCGAAGCAACTCTAACAGTTAAACCCAATCCCCACCTAAACCCCTTTGTACTAGAAGCGTTTGGTAAACTCAAAACTATAGGCGGGGTTTCGGTGTGCACGTTTCTTGCTAACCGAGAGGTTGCCCAACGTCAAGCTAAAGCCGCCCAGACCTGCCTCGCACAAAACGGTCATCCAACCGATATTGAGGTCATAAAAGATCGGGCAAATCCTAGCCAGAAGGGCAGTTCCCTCACCTTGTGGGCAAAAACCGATACTGAGGTAATCATTGGGGCAGATGCCATTGGAGAAATACAAAAGATGGCAGAGGATGTTGGCAGAGAAGCCGCACAAAGCCTAAACAAAGAATTGACGGCCCAGCCCACGGTTGATGAGTTTTTAGCAGATATGCTAATTCCCTATATGGCACTCTCAGAGGGCCGATCAGCTTTTCTAACCCGATGTATAACAGAGCACATCGAAGCAAACATTTGGCTTATGGAAAAAATGTTAAACGTTAAATTCAATCTAACCAAACATAACAACCTCTACCGAATTGAGAAAACAGCAACAGCTGATAATGATGGCGAGGTTTATGGCTAAAACTGCGGTTTGTCTAAAGGTACCCAAAATTCGAGGAGAAAAAACCATTACCCTAGCCGCCAAGATGGGGTTGATTGATAAAGCGTTAATTATCAGCAGAAACACCGATTGTTTGCTCATTCCCTTGCTGCGTTATCCCACAGAAGCAGAAATAGAAACGCTAAAAAAAGAAATCGATAGTACAGTACTGTGTGAAGCTAATTCGTTAATTGTAGAGGAGAGGGGGTTGTTTGAAGAAAAGACTCAGCCCTCAAAAACTCTTACTCAAGCGCTTCAAGATCAGTTGCCAAAAGATTTGTTAGCGATTCTACCTCAGGCTTTTGATATAGTGGGTGATATTGTCATAATTGATATTCCGCCGTTGCTCAAAGCACATCAGGGTCTAATTGGCAGAACTCTTTTGGAGACTCATAGGAATATAAAAACGGTGCTTGCCAAAGCGGGGGACATAAGCGGGGTTTATCGTGTTCGGGATTATGAGTTTATTGCAGGGGAATCTAGAACCTGTACGGTGCATCGAGAATTTGGTTGGGCCTATCAGGTGGATGTGGCGAGGGCATATTTTTCGCCTCGGCTTAGTCATGAGCATGAGCGGGTGGCCGTGCAGGTGCAACCCAAAGAGGTGGTGGTGGATTTGTTTGCTGGTGTGGGTCCGTTTGCAGTGTTGATAGGTAAGCGGCAACCCGAGGCGAGGGTATATGCGGTTGATTTGAACCCTGACGCGGTGGAGCTACTCAGAGTCAATGTTAAGAAAAACAAGGTTGCTGATTGGGTGTTTCCCATTTGTGCGGATGCTAGAGAAATTGCATCGGGCGAGCTTTGCGGGGTTGCTGATCGGGTTATTATGAATTTGCCTGAAACAGCCATAGATTTTGTTGATGCCGCATGCGGGGCCATTAAACCCTCAGGCGGTATAGTTCATTTTTATGGGTTTGTGCGGCTACCAGATAGTGTAGATAATCTGGTACAGCGCTTCACCGAAGGTGTGGAGCACAACGGTAGAACAGTAAAAGCGCTTCTTCAAGCGCGAAGCATACGAGAAACAGCACCCTTTGAGTCCCAGATCGTTTTAGATGTACAAATCCAATAACGCCTTGGTTTAACATTCAAAGTTTTATTTGGGTATTTAGCTGTGCGTGGTGTTGCTGTCAGGGTTGGTGTTAGGAGTTGAGGTGAGGGTTAGGGTTATTTTGATTTTTTGTTGGGGGTTTTTTAGTTTTTCTATGAGGGTTCTTGAGAGGTTGTTTGAGGCTTTATCTGCTTGGATTGCTAGGGTGCGGTTGCAGATAAAGTTGCTTTTTCTAATTACTAGATCAGTTAGGTGGGTTAGTTGTAGTTCTGCTGAGCCTGAGGCGTGGATTGTTTCGTATATATTGTCGGCTTCAATTGTGATGGTTAGTTTGGTGTTTGGTTGATTTAGGGCTTGTTTAAATTCTGGGTTTAGATCGGCTGCGGCTTTATTGGCGGCTATGGCTACTATGCAGTCGCCTGAGGGTAGGAGATGGGGTTCTTTGGTGATCATTAGGGTGGTGGGGTGGGTTGCTTGGAGGTTTTTGTGTCCATAGGCCCAGATGGTTTCAAGGGTTTTTTGGGGGAGCAATTATTCTCGGACCTCAATGGAGTCGACTTTGCCATCGCCGTCTAGATCAAAGCCTACAATTACTGTTGCAAATGTGTCTTGGCCTTGGTAGTTTTCTAGGGTTTTTTTCCAGAGGTTGGTGAGTGCGATGACGCAGGCTTTGGTGCCTACTGCTTTGTTGCCGGCTAGAACTATGATGCGTTTGGTGGGGTCCCAAGGGTTTTTGATTTTGGCGACTAGGCCGGTTACGTCGGAGGTGTAGGTTTGGCCGGTTTTTTTTGATGATAGGCCGCCAAAGAGGAAACCTTGTTGGGAAGATTGCATGTTGAATTTTATGGGGAGGTGTTCGTTTATTTCTTGCATTAAAAAGTTGGTTCCGGGGCCGCCTACTAGGATGAGGTTGTTTTTTTCTTCTTTTTCTACTTTGACATCGACGTCGAGTTTTACTGCGAATTCTTGGGGGAGGTGGGCGAATTGTCCTAGAAAGAGGGCTAGGTGTGCGGCGTAGTGTCCGTCTCGGGCGCTTGTTTTGAAGGGGCCGTGTGGTTGGGGGCTACCGACTATGATTTTGCCATCAAAGGTGCCGTTGTGGATGAATTCTTTGAAGAAACTTTGCAGGGTGTTGTTTAGATCTATGGTGTAGGGGTTTTGGAGGGGGTGGTATCCTGTGGGGAATTCGGTACCAAATGCTTGGTAGGTGGTGCGGTAGTATCTTGCGGTGGCGCCTTTCTTTTTTTCTTCGCGGGTTATTGTGATGGCGTTGGCTTTGGCGAGTTTGCGGATGTGGTAGTATATTTTTTGTTCGTGCATGCCTAGTTGTTTTGCGATTTCGAGGGGGTACATTTCTTTTTGGGATAGTAGGGTGAGGATTTTCCAGCTGAGGCTGCCAAGGATGGTTTTTAGTTGGGTTGCGGGGAGGAGGCTGATTTCTTTGGCTTGTTGGGTGGTGCCGTTGTCTTTGAGGAGCAGTTTTTTGTCTATGCGTATCACCGGCTTATTGAGGAGGTGTGGTACTATAAAAAAATTATTTTTAGGGGTTTATTAAATCTGCACACTATGCAAAGCATAAAGGGACAGATAAGCCGAAATCAGCCCAAACGGCTAAAAAAAAGTTTTCAGTGGTCAAAGGAATGTTGTAAAAATCCTTAATAGCAATCTAGTTCAACCATTGCCAGTCAAATCATCAAGGTTAGTGTCATGTGCGGAATATTTGGCTGCGTTCTAAAAGAAGGCAACGCGGCACCCATAATTCATACTTCTCTAAAACGTCTCGAATATCGAGGCTATGACTCAGTTGGTATTGCCACCCTAAACAACAAAGAAATCCAGATAAAAAAAGACCAAGGCAAAATCGATGAAGTCCACCAACGCCTAGACCTCAACGATTTAGCAGGCAACATAGGCATCGGACATACCCGATGGGCAACCCATGGTGCACCACTAAAAATTAACAGTCACCCCCACACTGACTGCAAAGGCGACATTGTGGTAGTTCACAACGGCATTATTGAGAACTTTTTAGAACTCAAAGCCGAACTCCAAAACCTCGGCCACACCTTTGTCTCAAAAACAGACACCGAGGTTATGCCACACCTAATAGAGGAAACCCAAAAACAAAACCCCAACCTCACCTTTGAACAAGTAGTCATAGAGAGCCTCAAACGCATCGAGGGCTCCTACGCATTTGCCATCCTCTCCACCCAAGAACCCAACAAAATCATCTGCGCCCGAAATGAAAGCCCCCTAGTAATAGGTGTCAACGGTCAAGGGGTATTTTGTGCAAGTGATGTTCCAGCGTTTTTATCAGTCACCAACCAAGCAGTTATGGTAAACAACGGCGAACTGGTCATACTCAGTCCAGAGGGCTATGAAATCAAAAAAATAAGCAACGCAAGCCCCATCACAAGAAAACCCATCACCATCCAGTGGACCCCCGAGATGGCAGTCAAGCAAGGCTACCCCCACTTTATGATTAAAGAAATACATGAACAACCCGAAGTTCTCCGCAACACACTGCGCATTCAAGATCACTACCTAGATCTACTATGCACTTTTCTAGATCGCGCCAACGAAGTGTTTCTAGTCGCATGCGGAACCAGCTATCATGCCTGCCTAGCAGCCTCATACATGTTCTCAAAGTTAGCGTATCTACCCACCTATCCCGTGTATGCCTCAGAATTCTTAGAACAACACGGCAAATCTGTCAACATTGACAGCACCATTCTTGCTGTGAGCCAATCAGGTGAAACCGCAGACACCATTGCAGCAGTTGCCTGCGCCCAACAAAGAGCCGCCACAGTGCTAAGCCTAACCAATGTTATTGGCTCTACCCTCACACGTATCAGCCGCGTCTACATCGGCACCCAAGCAGGACCAGAAATCGGCGTTGCAGCAACCAAAACCTTCACCTCCCAACTCTCCGTTCTAGCCCAGTTAGCCCTAAAATTAGCCAAAAAACGAGGCAAAATCTCACAAGATGAAATCGACTGCCTTGAAGAAAAACTCCAAGAACTCCCAACTGTAGTAGATACCATTGTAACAACCCAAGAAGAAAAAATCAAACAATTAGCCAAAAAGTATAGAGACTCAAAAATCTTTTTCTTCCTAGGCCGAGGCATCAGCACCGCCACCGCATTTGAAGGCAGACTCAAACTCATGGAAATCGCCTACATCCCCTCCATCGCATTCCCCGCAGGCGAGAGCAAACACGGCCCAATCAGCCTAATCGAAGACGGCTTTCCAGTAGTGTTTGTGTGCCCCAAAGATGACACACACAAAACAACCATAAGCAACATCATGGAAATGAAAGCACGAGGCGCCCACATAATAGCCATAATCGAAGAAAACGACCAAGACATCAAAAGCTTAGCAGATGACTACATCGAAGTACCCAAAGACATACCCTCAGTCCTCTCACCCATACCCTACTCAGTACCTCTGCAATTACTAGCATACTATACAGCTGTTGAGAAAGACTACGACCCCGATATGCCCCGCAACCTAGCAAAATCAGTCACTGTAAAATAATCAAGGTTAGCTCATAAAAAGTTGCAAGCAACCTTGCAACAACATATTTACCATTTTTAGGTATAAAGCATACAATCCACTAACACAACAACCCACGCACCATCAGAGTTATCTCTCTTAGCCGAACCATTTTTCCAGTGAAATTTTGCTTTTTGCTTTTTTGCTTCCTGCAGTCATGCGCTCTATGGATTTTTTGATGCGTTCTTCTCCGAATTCTTTTTCACCGCACATAAAATCGATTAAGCCCTGCTCGTTTGGGTCTTTCCAGCTAAGAGTATAGTTGTCAGTAGTTTTGGGATTTAGAAATTCTTGACGTATTAACTGGGGTTCGCAGGGAAATGTGGCATTTTTTATATAGGGTAGGGCAGCTTCGAGGGTGTTGTGTTGTTTGATGAGTTTAAGGGCAGTTTTAGGTCCGACGCCCTCGATGCCCTCGGGGTTAAAGTCGGTTCCAATCAGTATGCCTACATCGATTAGCTGCTCATAGGACAAATCGCATTCGCTAAGTGCTTTGCGCAACTCAACCACCTCAGGAACCACTTCAACAAAGGTTTTGCCTCGTCGGCGTCTTCCTGAAATTGTGACATTGCGTAAAAGTTTAGGCGCACCAAACAGTAAACTGTCATAGTCTTGACTTGCACAATAGTCAGCATCACCCTTCTTGGTTAGGTAAGCAGCTTGGGCTTCACCTTCGCTGGGTGCTTGAATCCAAGGCAACCCCATCAAATCCAGAACTTGTTTGCTCTCAGGTACCATGTAGTCTTTCATGGTGGTAGCGACTGAAGCGTATAGACGCATTTTTTCTTTATCACCGCTTTCCTGAGCTTGAGCATATTTTATCATTGCTTCAGCTTTGATTTGGCGACGGCGTTGAACTTCGGCGGCTTTGAGTTCAGGAGATGTCCCATCAAACACAAAAACGGGTTTAAGGCCCAGCTCAACAAGGTTACTTGTGCGATAGAACAATCCACTCAGATGGCTGGTGATTTTACCAGAACTATCTTTGAGCGGAGTGCCGTCAGGCTGACGAATTATGCTGAGAAACTGATAGATAGTGTTGTAGGCATCAATAGCGATAACTTTACCACTGAGATCTTCAAGCTTGACAGGGGTTTTTGGGATAAGATCTTTAAAGTTTACGCCCAAAATGATTCACAGAAAAATAGGCAAACTCGAACCTTAAGAGGTTTACGAAAGCAGACCCAAAAAGCAATGGTTTAACTTGTCTCGCTATCTCAAACTGACTACAAACAGTCAACAAAGCAAGCACCTTAACGGTGTTTTCTAAGGGTAGATTAGATTATTGATATTAGCAGAGTTAGTGCGGCTCCTGTGATTACAGGTACCAGTACGTTGTCATTGATGGGTAGGGGTAGTGCCTCGATGGTCATGGCGATGGTGGCGCCAGCTAAAGCTAAAAGAGGCGGCACAAAAAAGATGCCGCCTAAGAAAGCAAAAATAAACCCTGCAAGCGAACCCTCCCAAGTTTTACCTTTGTTAAAGGGTAAAGAGTTTGAGATTAAGCCGCCAAATAGTGAGGCGGCGCTATCACCTAGACAAAACATGGCAACAGCGGCACCTGATACGGGAGCGGGGAATAGAAGCAGGGTTAGCACAATGCCAAATGCAAAGTAGAGGGGTGCAGCGGCAAATCCATAGAGCTCAGATTGGGAGGCGGCTCGACGGGTTATGGTAGATATCAGAGGTAACATGCGTCCCTCCAGTCGTGCCAGCTCAGAGAGAGCATAGATGGTAGCTATGGCAATTATGGAGATAATGACCACAGAGGTGCCTATCAAAGATGCAATGACTGGAACAAAAAACCCTGCGGCGTGGATGTCTTCTCGGACAAGATCATTTGCAGATGGAAAGAGGCGTCTGCGAGGTTTGCCATCTATGAGGGATAAAATGCCGGATAGTTTACCGTTGATGACTCGGTCTGCTTTGATTCGGATGATAAAGTCAGGGTTGAATCCAATTTTTAGCGCCTCGGGCATAAAGATACAGCGATTATTGCGATCATCAGCCACCACGATACAATCGCTAGGCTGGAGATTTTCATGGTTAAGTATGTTGCACAATATTTTGAGTTTGCCATTTTTTGTTATGGCATCGCCCCAGATTGTGCCGGTTAGTTTATCGTCTTTCTGCTCAACCTCAATGCCATAGACATAGTCAGCACCCAAAGAATCCCCCAAGTTTTTGAGCAACAATGTAGGGACCCCTGAGCTGATGAGTGCGATTTTGAAGTTTCGGGTTTTGAGCTGCCTAAAAAGATCCTGCAAATAAGGCAAAGCAGGGATTTTATTGAAGGCAACTAGGAGGGTTGCAATTTTTACATCTTTTAGCTCCCAAAAGATATGGCGGAACGCCGATTCAATAGATATGAAACCGGTTTCATAGAGTAAACCCCAGAAAACAAGTTTAAAAAATCTAATCACCCCTAAGGTTTTACCCACTTCAAAAACAAAGCGGTTTTTGGGGATAAGTACTCCTTCAACATCGAAAACAATAAGCCGGGTTTCGGGCAGACTCATTCCTGCTTAGCACCCAAAAATAGTCTAGGAAATAGGGGTTTGGTGCCAAATAAATTAGACGGTATATACCTACAGAATTATGTTTTACCCAGACTTGGGTAAGATGTAGAAAATAGGCAAATTAGAAAGGTAGATACACAAAAATTAGAAGGGCTTTTGTTGTGCAGAGCGTTTTATGTGATTTTTGTATTCTTGGGGGTTTGTTGCTCAACGGTAAGAGACAGGGGGTAGTCTATAAAGCTTTAAATTCTGCGCAAGTCAGAGAAGTGGTATAAATCAGCTAATTAGACGCTGGTTTTCTGTGCCGGGGTCTCCTAGCCAGGCAGGGAGCAAGCCTGGAGATAGCACTCTTCAGGGTGTTTACCTGTTAGCTTGTGGTCTTTCGGGGCCGCGGGGGTTCAAATCCCCTTCCCGGCGCCAGTCTATTTTTCAGCGTGTATAATTTTGGTTTTCAAAACAAGTAAATTTAGAATAGGGTAGGGTTTGTTGGCGACTAGTATGTTTTTGGGGCAAATAGCTGTGGTAATTCAAAGTCTTCTTTTTCGTTTAGGAATTCTTTGATCTGTCCCATGACTTTTGTTAGAGCTTTATCTGTTAGAGGCGGATCGTAGACTATGCGCAATACACTCCAGCCTTGCAGTTCTAGTAAATCATCAATTTCTGTATCGCGTCGCTCTGCTTTAGCGCTAGAGTGGACTTGTCTGCCGTCTAGGTAGACGATTTTACGTTTTTCCATCCAGCAGAAATCAGGTACTGTAGATTTTAGAATGATAGGCTGCTGGGTGACCATGCCGCCTGTTAGATTGGCTGTGCTTAGAGCTTTAAAGACTTCAAGCTCGGCTCTGCTTACCCGTGGATGCATGCGTTCTTTGTAACTCAATTGTCTCACGACCTTAGCATGCACTAAGCGCTAATAAAGACTCCAAAGAAACTACATAGCCCAACAGGGGAGAGGGGTAACTAAAAGTAAAAAAGTAACTAAAGTGAGGGGTAACTAAAAGGAGACCTGGCGGATAAGCGACTGTTAACGCAGGGTATGAATCAAAAGTAGACCCTAATCCTTCCTTTAGGGGAAATTGGCGACTCATACCCAGTTTAACCGCAAACCCGCCAAGCATGGGTGTACCTCTTGGATGGCTATTTCTCGCAAAATAACATTTCTTTACGGAGTATAAATGACCTTGTGGCTGCATCGTGTTGCCAACACACTACAAAATTAGGAGAATAGGATCATCATTATAGTTTTTCAGTTACGAGCTCTTTTGCCCAGCCTGCGAAGAACTCTACGTTGAGCTTGGTTAGGTATGTGAGGGTTTGGAAACTTAGGTTGCTTAGGGCTGCAAAGGGTGTAAAGATGATACGGGCGGCCATTCGGCGCATGAGTTTGTAGAGTCCAAAATGTCCGTAGCGTCGATAGGAGATGCCGATGGTGACATAGTTTTTAGAGGTTCCTAGGTGGGTAGCGCCTATAAAGGGTAGGACTTTCCAGTGGTAGCCGGTTTTTTGGACGTAGCGTTTAAAGTATTGGTCTTCGCCAAAGAACAGTTTGGGTGGGTCATAGTTTTCCATGAGGGTTCTGCGGATTATGATGTTGTTTATGTGGGGGTTTGTGTCGAGTTTGCTTAGGTTGTAGATGGTGCCAACAACTCGCTCATAGGCTGCGGCGTGAGGGTTTTTGTGTACTGCGACTGTGCCTATGGCGCCAATGTTGGGTTGGATTGCTTGGGTGGTTTTTTGGAGCCAGTCTGAGGGTAGAAGCATGTCATCATCAACCATTGCCACCCACTCGGTTTTTGCTGCTAAAACGCCGTGTTTGCGTGCTACGCTTAGGGGTTTTTCGTGGGTGTTGATGACTTGTCCAGCATGGGACATAGATCGGATTTGGCTAAGTAAGGCGGGGTTGGCTTTATCTCTTGAGGGAACAACAAAGTCAACTTGTAGGTCATCATCAGATGGCATAACTTAATGTTTTAGCAGACAGAATTAAAGGTTATCCGTTTGTATGTCAGATATGAGTGGGGTTACATGTTGAGGATTTTTATGGCTTTTTGGGCGGCGCGTTTGTAGCTTTTTTTGGTTATCATGCCTTTTTGTATGCCGTTTAAGAGTTGGAGGATCATGCCTTGTTTGACGTGTTCGATCATTTGTTGTTCGCTGATGCCTGGGAGGCGCATGCAGTTGCCGATTTTTACGTTGTGGATGGCTATGTCATGTTTTTTGGCTATGTCGTAGAGTTTGCTACCTATGAGGGGGTTTGTTATGGACCAGGAGATGTATTCGATGAGGTTGTCTCGGAGGCAGTTTTTGGCGAATTCGAGGGTGGTGTTGACTTCTTGGGGGGTTTCGTATTCGAGGTTGCCGTTTGTTTCCCAGGCGTTGTAGAGCATTAGAAAGCCGTAGACTTTGATTTTGTGTTTTTTTAATAGTTCAAGGGTGTGGATGTTGTCGGTTTGGGTGGCGTTTTTGCCGATGCCTTTTAGCACGCGGTCGTTGGCAGATTCTAGGCCGATGTGGACCAGCCAGATGTTTATGTCATGGAGTTTTTGGGCTAATTGGTCGTCTAGTTTGTCGGCGCGCAGGTTGCACTGAAAGGTCATGTCTTTGAGGTGGAGTTTTTTGATTTCGTCGCAGACTTGGAGGCACCATTTGATGTCTACGTTGAAGGTGTCAGATCGGAGATAGATTTCGCGTATGCCTCGGTTGTAGAGGTATTGGATTTCGTCTGCAATGTTTTTTGGGGAGCGTTGGCGGATCCAGGGTTTTTCTAGTTTCCAAACGGGGTTGCTGCAGTAGGTGCAATAGTTAGGACAGCCGCGGATGGGTAAAAGGTAGGCCATGCGTTTCTTTTTTGATACTGCAATATCATAGTTTTCAAAATCTATGAGGTCCCAGGCTGGAAAGAAGTCAAGATCGCTTAGCAGGGGCCGCAACCCGTTGGTTTTTTGTTTGTTTACTGTACCTAAAATTTCAGTTAGGGGCTGGTTTGCTTGGATTTTTTGGAGCAACTCGGTTGTGGTTTGTTCTCCCTCGCCTATAATACAGATATCAACTGCTGTGTTTTTTAAGACATCTTGGGGGTCAATGGTTGGGTGTGCACCTCCGGCAAGCATAAGCATTGGTAAGCCCAGTGCTTTGACTTTGGCTAGGGTCTCATAGGAGAGTTCTCGCCGAGGTGTGGTAAATGAGAGTGCATAAACATCAGGTTTTATCTCTTGGACTTTTTGGAGATGTTCATCCATAGAGAGAAACGGTTCAAGATAGATAAATTCTACATCGGGTAAACGTTCCCGTGTGTAGCCGATGATGTAGAGAATTCCTAGGTTGGGTGACTCAGTTACGGCTTCGCCTTTGGATTCTTGGCCAAATGGGGGGTCAGCAAAAATGACTTTGAATTTTTTTTGTGCGAAAACCATGACTAGCTCTCCAGAATCATCCCACTACTCATCTGCATGCAACCTATATATCTTGCTACAACCACCACAAAGACCCCGCAAACTCACACAACTACCCAAAACGCGTCAACCACTAAAACACATCAGTGATTAAGCTTGCAGGCGGGGGATTTGTGAGGTGCGAGTAAACTTCTTTAGCCACAAAGAAAAGTATACCAAGAGAAGAGAGCGAAAAACATGGCAACCTTTCTTGTCGTTCATCCCTATTTAGACATTTATGGCGGCGGCGAACGTGTCTGTCATGGGGTAATCAAAACTTTGGTTAACCATGGGCAGAAGGTGGAGTTGTTAACCTTTGACTTTGACGCTGATAGATACCGCGACATCGTGGGCGAAGACTTCCCCAAACAGGTGAGGGTTCACTCTCTTGGACAGCGTACCAAAGAAAAGCCGCCCTTTACCATCTATAAGCGACATCGCAACTTTGTCAAACTCTTAAAAAAATACCGCGATCAACTCGAATACGACTATCTTTTCTCTACTCAATCCAGCTCACCTTTTGAGCCGGTGTTTCTAAACAAAGCTAAAAAAAACATTGCCTATGTCCATTTCCCCGAAATCCACTACGACTATGCCCGGGGAACCTTTAAGCGCAAACTCTATCTGTGGCTCTTTAAGCATTGGGTAGAGCAAGGCATTGGAAAGCTGGATTTGGTTTTCTGCAACAGTCTCTACACCAAAGAAGCCATGTTAAAACTTTGGAAAACCCATGGAACCAAAGAACCCGAGGTCATCTATCCACCAGTAAATCTGGATAAATTCTGGTGCCCCAAACTTCCCTCAGAGCGCCGCAAACAAGTAGTGTATGTGGCAAGATTTATCCCCATAAAGCGCCATGAAATCCTCAAAAAACTCGCCATCGAGCTACCCGACTATGAGTTTGTGAGTATTGGCGGAGTTATAGAGGCAGAAAAAGGCTGGTTTGAGCAGTTCTCAGCAAACCTACCAACCAACTATAGCCTCAAACCCAACCTGCCTGGGCCCCAACTATTAGATATTCTCTGGGATAGTCGCATCTATGTGCATCTCATGGAGGGAGAACACTTCGGCATCGCTCCAGTTGAAGGACTGGCAAGCGGATGTATCACCATGGTACATGATAGCGGAGGCATGAAAGAATTCATCCCGCAAGAATACCGCTGGAACAACTATGAAGATTTAAAGGCAAAAATTATCAACACCATGGAACAAACTGATATAGACAAAACCTGGGAAATAAAACGAGAGGAACTATGGCGGAGAATTTCGGTTCTAACCCCTCAAACCTTTCAAGATAAGATTTGGTCACAAATCCAAACATACCTCTAAATCAGTATTAAACGAACAAGAGTTGACTAAAAAGGTATATTGGGGTGTTGTAAGGGTGTCGATTCTTCCTGCCCTGACAAATTGTTGATCTGATAATTGAGCTTTGTACGCAAAAGTATGTGTCAGCGTTATATTCACTAAAAAATTATTTAGTTAATACTTCAAATCAAGTTGCTATAAATAAATAGTAAACTCAATAGGCAAGTTTCAAATCAACAAGTCAAATAGTTATAACTAATCAGGCGTTTGGATTTCTTTTAAAATGAATTACAGTTATGTCATTATTGCCGCCGTTATCACTGTCTCTGTGCACAGTAAAACCGGAGCTTTTGAATTTCTCAATGAGTTGTTGTCTGATTTGACGCGTGTGAAATTCAACTATTACATACTCCAGCTTCCTTAGAGTTTCTTTAGATACACTAACCAATGATAGTTCAGCACCTTCACAGTCGAACTTTGCAACGTCTGCACCGCTCTCAACAATAACCTTGGAAACATCCTTGATTTTAATATTCAACCTATTCTGGGAGCCTTCCGTTTCAAGACCAAAACCCCAATCGGTTTTATCGTAAGCAACAACCCTCTCGCCATCTCCATCACCTATACCTTCAGAATGGATCTCAGCATTTACATTATTCAAACGAATATTTTCACAAATAACCGGATGGTGCTCAAGCACTGGTTCATATATAACAATTTTTTTGGCACCCCTTGACCAGAAAAAAACAGCGGACTCGCCCTCAAAACCGCCAACATCAAGCACGGTTTTACCCTGATAATCATATTCGTAGGCTCCTGACTCCATATCGATCACGATATCTATCAATATACGTGAACCAATCAATTGATAATTATCGGTGGTAATTTTGAAGGCATCATCACTTATTTGGTGTATATGACAATTTTTTATATTTATATAACAATCCCTAAGTAACCTGAACTGTGGCCAAGTCACTTGAAAAACTTCACCGTCTGGAAAAGTGATTTTAGAGGGCTTTTTACTCAGTTTTAGAGTTAAAATAGTAACTGGATTTTTAACAATAGATAACGTTTGAACCAACCGCTTTACAGTTACCATAAAAGCACTCAAGTCGTAACTGGAATATAACGAGATATTTAACCCTAACGCGCCGTATCTAACAAGTATCTAAAAATAATATAGACATTTACTATGATCCTAAGAGCATAAAAATCAAAATGTAAATAGTATGTTCAATTACCTTGGAAAATATGTAAACACTGACACGATAAAATACAGCAATTTATTTTCCTAACTATAAAAAAAGTCACACAAACTATGAGCACTGTATTATTAAAAATCTGAAGCATAATCAGCAAACAACAGAGACCTGCTAAAGCCTATCTTTGGCACGTTTGTATTGATTAATTATATCTTTGATAGTTTGTGGATACAGTTACTCACATATTGCCGTGTCTCTTACTAATAGTTCACCTTGCTCCAAATAACGCAAGCACTAGATTTTGATGGGAGATAGGATTTATAACTGAAACAGCATTTCAATAAGCTGGCATGTGGACAGGCGTGATAAAACTAAGAATCGATGTTGACTATCCGTACGCTTCGAGAACAAAAAGCTTTCTCTACGTAGCGCTTCGGATTAAAAGCAACAAAAACGAAGGCTACCTCAAACTCGCCCGTATCATTGCCCAAATGATTAATGAGTCTCCAGAACAAGTTAAGACTTATTGGTTTTTCACGCCCTACACAATTCCAGATCAAAGAATGCTGGATTTATTGAACACCGAAAAGCATGAAGTAGCAGTACATGTCGCAACCAACCCATTTGAAGAATGGAAAACACTAGAGAAAAAAACCGGTCGGAAAGTGCAGTACTACACGATCCATGGAACACAGCGAAGAGCGGCACAGATCCTGTGGGGACGCAAACTCGGTCAAACACAGGCAACTATCCCAAAAGATTTTCCTCTACAATCACTTCATGATGTTCCAACTTTGAGTTTTGACATGTTGCGTTACCAATTAGGTTATGACCAAACTGTAAAAGATTCAGAACAGTGGATTGAAAGAGAAGACGTGTTGTCTATGCATCCAGAATGGCTTTTTACGGCGGCACAGAAAACTCGAAGAGGACCCTTCTATGATGCACTAAAAACAATTCTAAAAGTCGATCAAGACATTGAAACATTAAGCATACGTAAAACAGCCAACATCAAAATCGGCAGAGACTGCAAAGAGTACCACAAAAACATCCAACTAACCGACAGTCTACTCTCTAAGCTGAAACTAAGAGACATAGATATTTTTACCTTTATCGAGCGAAAATGGTGTTGCCCAATATCCAATCCGCCATCTGAGTGGATAAAAACTCAAGATAACATTGCTCTACTGGAAATAAAAGACTATTCCACATGGTGGAATAGTATCGGAAAAAAAACCCGCAATATGATCCGCAAAGCCGAAAAAGACAATGTCAAAGTCTCAATTGTGCCACAGACAGACAAACTCGCTGAAGGAATCTGGAAAATCTACAACGAAACCCCCATACGTCAGGGACGGGCGTTTCTACATTACGGTGAAACCCGTGAAACAGTAACCGCCAACATGAATGCAGAAAAAAACTCAACCTACATCGGCGCCTACATAGATGAAGAACTGGTGGGATTTATCCAAATACTACATGGCGATAATATAGCCATACTCTCAAACATACTGGCCATGCAAATACACTGGGATAAATCCGTAAACAATGCGCTCATAGCCAAAGCCGTCGAAGTATGTGCAGAAAAAGGCGAACACTGGCTGATGTATGGACGTATAGGCAACCACCCCTCTCTTGACCGCTTCAAAGAAAACAACGGTTTCACCAAGTTGCCCATAACCCGCTACTACGTACCGATTACATCAAAGGGCAAACTGGCAACTAAACTAGGACTACACCAAGAACTCAAAGATACTCTACCAGACACCATAAAATATCCACTTCTTCCAGCAGTTAATTGGGTCAGTCGAACAAAAACAAAAATAAAACTTTCCTTAAGAAAAACAAGACAGTACTCTGTATAGTTAAACCATCAGAAATCTTGATTAGTCAAAAAACAGATAGTTGTCATAGATGGCGTAATTATGGCAAAGTTCCTCATCGTTCACCCTAACCTTGACATCTATGGCGGCGGCGAAAGAGTATGTCACCACATTATCAAGGCGTTAGTTGCTCATAATCAACAGGTGGAGCTTTTGGCGTTTGATTTTAATGAAACCCTATATGGCGAAATCATGGGGGAAAAGTTACCAAGCGGCATAACGGTGCATACCTTGGGGAAACGAGAAATCGTTGAAGCCGACCCGCCGCTGTCAGTCTATAAGCGCCGTCAAAACATAACACGACTGCTAAAGAAGTACAAAACTACAGCCCAATATGACTATACGTTTAGTACACAGACCCTTTCCGCCTTTGAAACCACTCTCTTTGATAAAGCAGATAAAAACATTGCATACGTACATTTTCCCGAAATTCCCTATGACTACGAACACTCCAAACGCAACAAACGCATGTATCTGTGGCTCTACAAAAAACTGCTTGAACGCCACATCGGCGAATTGGATCTGCTGTTTTGTAACAGCAACTATACTAAGGCTATGACACAAAAGTACTGGAAAAGATTTGGCATAAACGAACCCATCATTGCCTATCCCCCGGTGGAAACACCGTTTTGGTCAGATAAACCACTAGAGAAGAGAAGTAACTGCGTTGTCTATGTGGCACGGTTTGTTCCCCAGAAAAGGCACGAAATACTAAAGCAACTGGCCACAGCTTTTCCTCAGCTGGAGTTTATCAGTATCGGTTTGCTTAGGGACACTGAACAGGCATGGTTTGAAGATTTTTCAAAGACTCTGCCAGCCAACTATACACTAAAACCTAACCTGTCCGAAAAAGAATTAATCGCCACTTTACAGAACTCAACCATCTATGTCCATCTTATGGAAGGCGAACATTTCGGCATCGCCCCAATGGAAGCATTAGCAAGTGGTTGTGTGACGTTTGTGCATAACAGCGGAGGAAGCGGAGAATTTGTTCCCCCCGAATTCCGATGGGAATCCTTTGAAGACCTGAAAATGAAAATCGCTAAATTAGTTGATACACCTAACCCCTATGCCTCATGGAATAAACAAAGAGAGATGTTGCAGGAGAAGATTTCAGTTTTAAGACCTGAAAAATTTGAAGAGCAAATATGGTCTCATACAGAAAGCCTTATGCGGACCGATAGAAAAATTTCAGAATAGTTTAAAAGGCCGCTCAGACGGCCAACTTATCCTGAGGGCATCAAGTTTTCAAAAGTCTGCTAATTATAAATACCTAGTCTTTAGAAAAATAAAGATGGCTTTCAGTCGGTCCTTTCGATAAAATTCTTAACGGGTTACTGTAGTATTTTTTCCAGATCAGCAAGCGGTGAGTATTTCAACCCTAATTTTTTGTAAACGAGCCATCGTAAACCCATTAATTCTGCAGAAATTTTGTTTTTAAACATACTTATACGGGAGATGTCTTTGTGTAGACAAATGCTCTTAACGTCAATAATCGCTTCAAGTATCAATAACACGAGTCTGTGCATTATCGAAAGTTCAGGTTCACTACCGTATAATCTATAGAATAGGAGTCTAGCTTCGGTGCAGAGAACGGCCTCTTTTTTTGCATTTTTGATGTTGCGAGATAAAGATTGCCCGTGATTTATATGGTAAGCTTTTATTTGGGTATTAACGATGACGCGATAGCCTTTTTTCCACAGATACCAACCCAAGTATTGCTCGTTTGTTAAACCAAGAACACATGAAGTTGGAAACTGAAAGCCTACAGAGGCCTCTGACGAAATGGACATGTTTGCCCCTTTGGCAAGAAGAGAATTCACTGGTTGGCTAAGCGCTCTAGTTGCGACTTCATAGTTTACAGAAACAAACCCTGCTTTTGATATATAGATCAAGTAATCCTCTAACCCTTTAAGAGGACGGCTTCCAAGCTTTCGAGCCAAAACGGTTTCTGAGACTCTTGCAGGTATAATTTCGGATGGAGTGTCTTCGAATGGACAAAGTGTGTTACCTCTCAAAATAACAGGCACAACATCGCCAGCAACTCCCCCCACAGCGGGGGTTGAATATGAGAGTATATGAGAGTGTATCAAGTTTGGAAAGGGAACCGCATCATCATCTAGGAAAATGATGATTTTTCCTTTTGCATTTTTTAACCCAAGATTTAATGCATCTAAAAAATAACCATGTTTTTGTATAATAATTTTTATTTTTAGCCTTTCTCGATATTTTTCAATTATCTGCTCGGTTCCATCTCCGCTGGGTTTCACTATCATCAATACTTCAAAGTCTTTACTGGTTTGGGTAGTTAGTGCCTCTAAAACATAATTTAACAGATTTCCACGTTTGTATGTAGGTATAATAATTGAAACTGCCGGATTTCCCCCGTTTTGACACAGCAGTATTGGATTATCCCCCGTTTTAGGCAAGTTCCCACCTGTATCTATCGCCTATCTCTACTTATAAGTTGTATAGACCAAATCGAGGATTTATAGATTACATCACACAATCATTTTAAGATATATTATTGCGAGGTTTACTATAAAATGAGTTTCAAACATTACATAGACACAGAGTACACCAGTTATCTTTGAGCAAACGATATAGACAATAGAGAGCATTTTAATTTAAAAAGTATCGATTATGCAACAACTTTGCTATAGCAAAAGTTTGGCTAAAAAATCCATGAGTTCTGTTTTGGTTGTAAAGCCGCGAAAGATGGCTTTGCCGCTTGTGTAGAGTCGAAAAGAGCGGTCCTCGAAGGTTAACTCAAAGATTATCCCTGCGAGAGTGTTTTTGAGCTGAGCTTTCTTCATGATTTGGGCTATGGCTTCGTCTTTTTTGTCGTATTTGAAATTGACGATGACATCACTTTCTGCGCCACAGGTACCCTCTATGCGTGAAACATAGTCTGTGACTGTAGCAGAGGACATTACTGGTGGAGGTCCTCCAAGATTTCTATGAAACGGTCGATTTCGGCTTGGGTGTTGTACACGTAAAAACTTGCTCGGGCAGATGAGGGAAGATTGAAGATTTGGTGCAGGGGTTGTGCACAGTGGTAGCCGCTGCGTATGGCTATGCCGTATTCGTTAAATATGGCGGCTGTTTCGTGTGAGGAGAAGCCGTTTAGGCTAAAGGGTATGATGCCGCATCGTTGGGATAGATCGGTGGGTCCGTAGAGGGTGATGTTTTTGTGGTCTTTTAGGTGTTCTATGGCGTATTTGGTTAGCTCTTTTTCGTGGTTAAACACGTTGTCCATGCCTAGATTTTGGAGGTAGTCTACTGCGGCACCTAGTCCTATTACGCCGGCGATGTCGGGTGTGCCGGCTTCAAATTTCCAGGGCAATTCGGTCCAGGATATGTTGCATTTGTCGTTGTTGAGTGTGACATCTTTGATCATGTTGCCGCCTCCTTGGAAGGGGGCCATTTTTTGGAGGATGGCTTTTTTGCCATATAGGACGCCTATGCCTGTGGGGCCTAGCATTTTGTGGCCTGAGAATGCTAAAAAGTCAGCGTCTAGGTCTTGTACGTCAACGCTCATGTGGGGAACGGATTGGGCTCCATCGACAAGCATCAATGCGTCGTGGTCATGGGCGACTTTGGTTAGGCGTTTGATGTCGTTTATGACGCCTGTGACGTTTGAGACTTGGCTTAGGCAACAGATTTTGGTTTTTTTGGTGATTTGGTTTTCAAAGTCTTGGTAGTCTAGGGTGCCGTCTTTGTGGACTTGGGCATATTTTATGGTAAATCCGCTACATTTGGATATGATTTCCCAAGGTACGATGTTGCTGTGGTGTTCCATGCGGGAAATAAGAATTTCATCTCCGCCGCCTATGTGGTTGCATCCCAAGGAGTAGGCGACTAGGTTTATGGCTTCGGTTGTGCCGCGGGTGAAGATGATTTCGTTTGGGGTGTTTGCGTTTATAAATTTGCTGATTCGTTCGCGTGCTTGTTCGAAGAGGTCAGTGGCTTCGCTTGAGAGGGTGTGGATTGCGCGGTGGATGTTGCCGTTGTGGTTTGTGTAGTAGTCGGTTATGGCGTCTATGACTTGGCGGGGTTTTTGGCTGGTTGCGGCATTGTCAAAGTAGATCAGGGGGTTGCCGTTGATTTGGCGCTTTAAAATGGGGAAGTCTTGGCGGATTGTTTGTATGTCCACTTATTTCTCTGCCTCAGGTTTCTGCCTCTGGTTTTTGCTTCTTGGAGAGTGTTTTTGCTAGTTCTTCCTCTTCTAGAGCCTGTTTTTCTTCAAAGGTGAGTTCGTGGGGTAACCAGCTTGGGGCAGCTATGTTTTTTTGGGTAAAGTATTGGCGCAGGGCGCGTTTGAGGGCACCAACGGCTAGAACGCCGCAGTGGAATTTTACGCTGGGTAAGCCTCCGATTTCTTCGGTGACTTTTTGCCAGGTTATATTGTTCCAGGCCTGTTCTATGGTTAGGCCTTTGATCATTTCGGTAACTATGCTAGAGGTAGCAATGTTGGCGGCGCATCCGTAGCTTTCGAATTGGGCTTTTTCGATGGTTTGTTTGGTGTCATCGATTTTTAGGTAAAAGGTGATCATGTCTCCGCATGCGGGGTTGCCTGCAACTGCGATAACAGTTGCATCTTCCATTTTGCCAAGGTTTTTTGGGTTGCGGAATAGATCCATTATTTTTGGGTTGTATGGTAATGGTATACGTGACATTTTAGTGCACTCCTGTTGAGCCAACTATCCCTCGAATACGATTTACTGCTGTGGGTAGAACACTGAGGACGTAGGATATATCGTCTTCTGTGTGGTATCGGGTGGTTTTCATAAGGATGCTACCGTGGGCTTCTTCAAAGATGCGCCCGATTGCTATTAGCACGTGGCTGGGTTGGAGTAGTCTGCGGCTACATGCAGAACCACTTGATACGTAGACGCCGCTTAGGCTAAGTTCGATTGTTAGGGCTTCGCCTTCTGCGCGCAGAATGCTTATGTTGGCGTTGTCGGGGCTACGTTTGTTGTCTTTTGGACCGTTGAGACGCAGGTTGGAGAGTTCGGTGAATATGCCCTCAACTAGTTTGTCTCGTAGGGTGCGCATTTTGGTGGTGTTTGCTTCAAAGTTTTCAAAGGCTAATTCGGAGGCTTTGGTGAAGCCGACAATTAGAGGGGTGTTTTCGATACCGGGCCAGAGTCTTTGGGTGCCTATGGAGCCTTCGAGTATGCGATGAAGGTTTAGATCGCCTTTTACGTATAGGGCGCCCATGCCTCTTGGTCCTTGGATTTTAAAGCTGCTCAGGGTTGCTAGGTCTACGCCTAAATTTTGAACGTTTAGGGGGATTCGGCCGTAGGCGTCTGAGGCGTCGGTGTGGAAGAGGGTTTGGGGGTTTTTGTCTTTGACGATATCAACGGCTTCTTTTATGGGTTGTATGGTGCCGATTTCGTTGTTTACGCTGGCCATGCTGACTAGGATGGTGTCTTTGTCGATGGCTTCTTTGAGTTTTTCAAGGTTGATGAAGCCGTCGCTGTTTACTGGGATTTTGGTGGTTGTGAATCCGAATTTGCTTAGCAACTCGGCTACTTGTAGGACGGAGATGGGTTCAATTTCGGATATGATTATTTTTTTGCCGTGGTCTTTTTGTAGAAATGCGGCAGCTTGGATGGCGAGGTTGTTGGCTTCGGTTTCGCCGGGTGTGAAGGTTAGTTCTTCGAGGTTTTTAGCGCCTATGTAGGTGCTGATTTTTCCAAAGCAGTTCATGATGGTTTCGAAGGCTTCCCATCCGGGTTTGTGGGTGAGGGTAGGGTTTCCGTAGGCTTTTTTGTTCCAATAGGGCTGCATCGCTTCGAGGACTTCGAGGGGAACGATGCTAGAGTTTTCGTTATCTAGGTACACCTCGTGGGTGAGACCTTCGTGGAGTTTGAGAAGTTCTTTTACGTTTTCAGCCATATAATATCCTACCATAAGCGTGTGGGTAGATAACTCGTCACCTTGCTAATGCAGGTTCAACTAAAAAAACTTAGCTATGTACAAAAATGTGATACAGCAGCAAACGTGCACGCTACAGAAGTGTTTAATGGTGGTATTTGCAGGTAGCGTATAGTTTGATTTCAATTATTTACAGGTTGGTTTTTGGGTATGTGTGTGACTGTGTTGTTTGAAAATACATAAAAAGCATAATACGAACTAACGTTAGGTATAGAAGCAGGAAAAGATTATGCAGAGAGCTGAATGTCGGGTCTATCCGTTGATAACGGTTGGGATTGTTGTTTTTAATCGGGAGTGGATTATTGAGAAAATGCTCCGTTCTCTGCAGAGTCAAACCTATCCGCATAATCGTCTTTTTGTTGTGGTTGTGGATGGCGGCAGTAAAGATAGTACTGTTAAAGTAATGAATGATTTTTTGGCAAAGAGTGATTTTTATGGTTATGAGGTTATTGTTGAGAAAACAAACATACCTGAAGCTAGAAATCTCTGTATCAAAAAGATGCAAGGCGAGTTTATTATTTTCTGGGACAGCGATGTAGTGGTTGAATCAACTTCTCTTGTCACATTGCTTGATATCCATGAAAAAGAGAAAATTGACATTGTCGGATCGGAGATTACCGCGGTTTTTGTTGATTCAGCAGATAAGGTGGATCAGAAATGGAATGAGTGGATACCAACGGTTGTTCGCAGTGACAATTATGTTGAGCGCAACATACTAGCAACAGCACACATACTTATCTCTAGAAAAGTTACCGATCAGTTACATTTTGATCCGGACTTGACGTTTGGTGAAGATAGAGATTTTTCTCTAAGAGCAATTCAGAGAGGGTTTAAAATAGTCAGCTCCGATCGCTCAGTGGGCTTAGATATTAACTGTAAAACTCAAAAATACAGCAATATCTATGGCTTAGACATGTCTCTAAAAGAGTCTTGGCGGGGTATGAGAAAAAAAGGCGGACAACAAGCAGAGATTATCATCACTGAATCAGGTATATCTTCAGCAAGCAAATCAGTTACAGCATTTTTCCGAAAAAACAAACGCTATCTAACCTATCTGGGATACATCCCCATTTTAGCTCTAAGCATTTGCGGTCTACTAATCCAAAATATTTACCTAAGCCTTATTTTCCCAGGCTATTTTTTGAGTTTAGCTCTAATGCAAATAGTAACCAAGGGAATAAAAACGGGTCTAAAAGCAACCATACGAAGCATCATAATAGGTATCCCCACAACCTATGTACTACTCTACTACTGCATAAAATACATCATAAAAACACCCAAATTTGCTCCAGCAATTATCCAATCAAACAACTCAACCACCACCGCCACTAACCCTAACTAAATAGTTAGAATTAGGTGTTTTTGGATAAAAGGCCCTAAATGCTAATAAGGGCATATAGTCCAGTAGAGACCTTGTGTTGTGAGTCTTGCAGATTTCAGAGTTAAATGTGCCCCAAAGCGTTAGAGAGGTTCTCCAAGCGCAGGGTATTTGTGAATTGTTTCCGCCTCAAGCGGATTGTATACGTGAGGGTGTGCTTGAGGGAAAAGATATTTTGCTGGCTAGCCCCACAGCCTCAGGTAAAACCCTTATTGCAGAACTCTGTGCGCTTAAGCATGTGTTGGAGGGTGGGGGTAAGGTTATCTATCTCTGTCCGCTTCGAGCGCTTGCCAGTGAAAAATTTGAAGAATTCAAAAAATACACCGCTATCCAAAAACCCAACGGCACCAAGGTCTCGGTGGGAATCAGCACCGGTGATTTTGATACGGCCGATAATTGGTTAGCCAAATATGATGTTATTGTTACCACCAACGAGAAAGCTGACTCACTGCTCAGACACCGGGCAGAGTGGATGGATAGCATATCAGCGGTTATTGTTGATGAGATACATCTGCTAAATGAAGCCGGACGCGGACCCACCTTAGAGATTGTACTAGCACGCCTAATGCAGTACAACGCCAATATTCAAATTCTGGCATTATCGGCAACCATAAACAATGTGGATGAAATCGCAGGCTGGCTCAACGCCAAATACATAGTCACCAGCTGGCGACCCATCAACCTAAAAGAAGGCGTAATTCTCCAAGACGAAATCCAATACAAAGACAACGAGACCCGCAAAATTGAGCAAGAAACCCGCTTCACAGTCATCAATATGGTCCTAAACACACTACGCAATGGCGGCCAAGCCTTGATTTTTGCCTCAACACGCAAAAACGCGGTTTCGGCAGCAAAACAAGTTGCCAGCCACATGGACAAAATCCTCATACCCAAAACCGGCTCAAAAATAGTCAAAAAAAGCCTCGAAGAACAAACCAAAAGCGCCCTTGAAAAAGAAGCACACAAAATCTTAGAATCAGGCGAACACACCCAGATAGGAGAAGAACTCGCAGACTTGGTACGCAACGGAGTAGCCTATCACCACGCAGGATTATCCGGAGCCCAGCGAAGCATCATCGAGCAGGGATTTAAAGACCGCAAAATCAAAGTACTAACTGCAACCCCAACGCTTGCTTGGGGAGTCAACCTACCCGCACGCACAGTTATCATCCAAGACTACCGTCGCTTCGAAGCAGGCTTAGGCAACTATCCCATACCCGTTTTGGATTACAAACAAATGGCAGGCCGCGCAGGCAGACCAAAATACGACAAATTTGGCGAATCAGTTATTGTGGCTAAAACCGCCGATGAAGCCGATTTTGTTATGGAAAACTATGTCCTAGCCAAACCCGAACGCATTTGGTCACGCCTCGCAGTTGAGAAAATCCTTCGCACCCATGTTCTCTCAACCATTGCCAGTGACTATGCGCATACCGAAGAGGAGATCTATGAGTTTTTCCGCAAAACCTTCTATGCCTACCAATATGATGTTAAAGCGATTCAAAATGTCATCGCCAAAATTCTTCGGTTCCTTCATGATGAAGAAATGATATACGTAGTGGGTAAAGATATAAACGCAACCAAGTTGGGTAAGCGGATAAGTGAGCTCTACATCGATCCACTTAGCGGCATAATTATCCGAGATGCACTACAAACCAAACCACCAGTGCTCACCGAGTTTAGTTTACTGCAACTTATTGCGCATACTCCCGATATGGGACCGATTATGAGGCCCTATCAGCGGGAAATGGAAAAACTTGCAGACACCCTTGAGGAACACCAACAGGAGATGTTAGTAGAAACACCCAGTCAACGAGACTACATCGGCTACGCGGACTTTTTAGGAGAGGTTAAAATGGCAATGGTGCTTAATGCTTGGATAGAGGAAACCTCTGAGGATAAGCTCTTGGAGCGCTTTAATGTCCAGCCGGGAGATCTCTATCGTACCATTGAGAGCGCAAAGTGGCTACTCCATGCCGTTGAGAGACTCTCACCAATAATTACAAACAAAAACAAAGAGGTAACTGAGCTGAGCAATGAACTAGTTGAGCGGGTGTCTATGGGTATAAAGCGCGAATTGATGCCCATTGTTGCCTTGGAGGGAGTGGGTAGAGTTCGCGGGCGCATAATCTTTAATGCCGGTTTTCAAACCATGGAAGACCTCAAACAGGCCTCCATTGAAGAACTCACAGCTCTACCATCAGTGGGTCCACGCTTAGCTAAAAAAATCAAAGAACAAGTCGGCGGCTATGACAAAAAAACTGAGTGGGAAGACCTCCCAGCCACAACTAAGGCACCCCAAGAAACCCAGCAGAAAGGACTATTTGATTTCTAACAACTCACTTCGAAGTTTACTATTTACACATTAATTGCCAGCAAAATATCAGCAAAATCTTGCAACAAAACATAGCAATACCTGAAAAGCCAATAGAAGATAAATTTCCACAACACACACTACTAACGATTATTAGAAATAGTTACCCACCAAACAACAAAACACTACCAGCAGAGCAACTTGTCAAAGTTTAGCATCAATTTTGTTTTGGCAGATTTTGTTTTGTCATAAATATGCGGTTAGAGGGTAAAATCGTTGGGTGGGGTATTTAGAATTCTTTAATTGGGGCTTTTTTTCTTTTTGTGATAAAAAAAGAAATGCCAACCAAAACAACAGCCGTTATTAGAACTGCTAAAACTCCACCCTCTAAAGATACACCAATACCCACACTAGAAGCCAAAGCGGCATCCGGATTTTCTACGCCAACTTTGCTAATCGTACTAGGCTGGGGTGCAGTCATATTTGACTTAACATCCGTTCCTGAGATAGAACTAGTGGGACTTGAACTTGGTTCGGGGCTGGGACTGAGGATAGAGTCAGGAGGACCGGGAACAGGGTAGATGTCTGCAAATTCAGTTAAAAAGCCATCAGTGAACTTTAATGCTACAAAACTTTCCTGGTCATAAATGAAAGATGCCGAACTATCAGGGCCATAATCAAAGTACAGAGTTGTGAGATAGATCCACCTAAATTCGGTTCGGTTGGTATCATCATATACAAATACGTCAAATTGTCTATCGCCAACTGTTTTGGTATAGTTATTGGTTATGTCTACATCATTTAGGCAGGGGCTTAGTTCTCCAAGGATGGGTCTTGCTTGGTATTTGTAGGTAGCTACAAAGTATTTCTGATAAGCCTCAAAGAACGGTTGGATGTTTGCTGTGTCGTTATCGATTAGTTTTAGTTCCGATGCGCCTTGATTTTCAAGCACTTCTACGAATCGGAAATAGCCGTTTCCAAAGGAGACCTTTATTTTTAGCTGGCTCTCAGCAGAGGTGAGGGTGTAGATTACAGTATCGGTAGTCCAATAGTCACGTGGAACCGTTAAGGGGATAGTCCAACTGTCTGTGGTGATTGCGATGGTGTATTTTTCTAAGTCAAGGCCAAGTACGTCGTGTAATATGTTTAGGCCTTTTATAGTAGGAGTCAAATCTTGAGCAGAGGTACTTTGTAACATAGCCGAGCAAGCCGCAGAACATAGAAGGATACTAAGAAGAAGAATTATTAGACATTTTTGGATTTTTTTAACCATATACGTTTCCGCCAATCTAGAAAATGACACACAGTGTGTATTAGATTAGCAGATTCAACTTATAAAATTTTCTTTTTGTTAATGATTAACACATTTTAAGCACATAGTATATCAAAACTTGAGATAAACACACAAAGACGAAATACACCAAAAATAAAATAAAAACCGACAGTTAATCTATGTTTCAGTTTATCGAAAATAACCTCCATCAAACAAAAAAGGGTACAGCAGGCGCTTATCAGATATTTAGTCACACGAGAACTCATCTTTGCTTCTTAGGCTAAATACGACTTCTATGGGTTTTGGGTTAGTTGTGATTTTGTCTTGTGATAGTTGCTGCTCAAGGTTAATGTTTTAGCATGTATTAGCACTGGTATGGAGTTGTTGATGTGAAGGTTACTGTTGCTGTTTTGAGTAAGGAAGGCAAGAGTGTTATCGAACCGGTGTTAGATGTTCTTAAAAGTGTGGATGTTGGACAGCCATTGAATTTTGGGCTCATGACATCAAAGAAGGGAAATTTTGACAAAAATCTTGCACTGCTCAGCAAACAGAGCACTGACACCGCTGTAGCGGCAGGGTTTGCTACCACACAATCCAAAACAGCAGCAGGATATGATTTTCTACCCTTAGGGGATGCATCGGTGCTGTTTGAGGGACAAATCTATGCTCCAATACCCAAGGCAGGCTATCTTACACAAATTGGGCAGAGTGCTAAGCAGGGTGAGGCCTCTTTGCAGACACTGCTGGGGGAAGCGGAGGGGGATTATGCATTTTGGATGCTAAAAGAGGGTACAATAATGGCTGGCAGAGATGTCATGGGTATACAGCCGCTCTATTTTGGTGAGAATCGTGACATCGTGGCCTATGCTACCAGCCGAGCGGCACTTTGGAAGCTGGGTATTGAAGAGCCCAAGTCTTTTGCGCCAGGAACACTGGGATTTGCAGATAAAACTGGGTTTAGCTTTAGACCAATTAAAATTCCAAGTTATGTGGAACCTAAGCAGATAACCCTTGAAGAGGCGGCCCAAACCCTCCAAACGCTTTTAGTGGAATCTGTTCGGCGTCGAGTTGCAGATTTAGAAAAAGAGGTAGCGGTTGCGTTCTCGGGGGGTTTGGATAGTAGTCTTTTGGCCTATTTAGCTGCCAAAGAGGGCAAGCGGGTTAGTTTGCTCCATGTTAGTTTGGAAAACCAACCGGAAACAGAGGAAGCCATTGATGCTGCTCAGGCACTGGATTTGCCTATGCAAATAGAGCTCTTCAAAGACACCGATGTTGAAGCGGCCCTGCCCAGTGTTGTGACGCTTATTGAGGAGCCTGATCCTATAAAAGCAGCCATCGGAGTGTCTTTTTACTGGGTTGCAGAACAGGCAGTACAGTCCAAGTTTAAAGTGGTGCTAGCAGGACAGGGAGCAGACGAATTGTTTGGCGGCTATCAGCGCTATGTCAACCAAGCCTGTAAAGACGGCACGGAGAGTACCCGCAAAACTATGTATCAAGATGTTGTCAGTATGCATGAGAATAATCTGGAGCGGGATCGAAAGCTCATGGGTTTCTATGATGTAGAGTTGCGGTGCCCCTTTGCTTCATATGCCATAGCCGAGTTTGCGTTAGGCTTACCGCTTGAATGTAAACTCGAACCAAACGAAGACACCTTGCGTAAACTGGTTTTGCGCAGAGCCGCCCAAAATCTCGGTTTACCCGCGATCATTGCAGATAAACCCAAAAAGGCAGTACAGTACTCCACAGGTATTAATGATGCCGTGAAACGTATTGCTAAAAATAGCGAAAAACCCGTTGATCAATACATAACCGAGCTGTTTTTGCGGTCAAAGAACCGATGCATATAGCGCAGAAGAAATCTTCTGCCGCCCTATTTTTAACAGACTAAAATTAAGGTGTTAGTCTTACGCGGTCTCGGGGGTAGAGGGTGACTTCACGTATGTTTTTTATGCCTGTTAGAATCATGGTTAGGCGTTCTAGGCCGATGGCCCAGCCTGCGTGGGGTGGCATGCCATAGTCGAAGGCTTGGAGGTGCATCTTGAATGAGTCGGGGTTTAGGCCTTTTTCTTTTAGGCGCTCAATGAGTTGGGTTTTGTCGCAGATGCGTGTACCGCCGGAGGTTAGTTCGATGTAGCCATACATCAAGTCAAAGCCTTCGCTGATTTTGGGGTTGTCTGTTTGGGGTTTGATGTAGAAGGCTTTGGTGTGTGTGGGCCACTCGGTTATGAAGTAAAAGTCAGGGTATATTTTGCCCAAGACTCGCAGAGCATCAGTTGTAATGTCCTCGCCCCAGGGGATGTCTACGCCTTGGGTTTTTAGGTCTTCTAGGACTTGGGTGTAGGTTAGGCGTTTGAAGGGCAGGGAGGGCACTTCAAGGTTGTGGTTTAGAAGGTTGAGTTCGGTTTGGCATTTTTCTTTGACTACGCCAACGGTGTGGTGGATTACTTGTTCAAGCAGGATCATGACTGTTTCGGCGTTTGCAAATGCCATTTCGACATCAACGGAGGTGAATTCGCTTAGGTGGCGTCTGGTGTGGGATTCTTCAGCGCGGAAAAAGGGTCCGACTTCGAAGACTTTTTCAAAGCTCAGGGTGAGTTCTTCTTTGTATAGTTGGGGGCTCTGTGCTAGGTAGGCTTTTTGACCAAAGTAGTCGATGCAGAATAATTCTGCGCCGCCTTCGGTTGCAGATGCGATGATGCGTGGGCTGTGGGCTTCCATGAAGTCTTGGTTGAATAGAAAAGTGCGGATTGCTTGGAGGGCTGTGTGTTGGATTTTAAAGGCGGCTAGACTTGTTTCTAGTGTGAGGTCCAAGGGTCGGGCGTCGAGGCGGACTTCGATGTTGGCGGGGGTTTTTCCGGTTATGTCTATGGGTAGTTGTTCGGTGGCGGTGCTGAAAATTTTGATATCGGTTGGGATGACTTCGACGCCGCGTTTGGTCATGTTGGTTTTTTTAACGGTGCCTTTTATGGCGAAGCTGTAGCGTTTTTGGAGTGAGTCGGATTTTGCTAAAACTTCGGGGGGGATGCGTTTTTTGGGTATGGTTATTTGGACTGTTCCTTCGCGGTCTTGAAGTATTAGAAAGCGAAGGCCGCCTAGATCTCGTACTTCTTGGACCCATCCAAAGAGGGTTACTTCTTGCCCATCTAGGTCAGGGGTTACCTGTGAGGTATACTGGGTCCTAACCCAGTCTCCCATGGAGTCCAAGTCCATACTGCAACCAGCCTAATCTGCGATTTCTACACGCAGAGACATTTTTCGTGTTTTGTTGGCGATTTCCTTGAGGGCTTTGAGGTCCATAGGCAGTTGTTGCCCACGTTTACGTCGTAGAATAACTCGGGTTTCGGTGGTTCCGTCGGGGAGCCAAATTGTGTTTATAGTCAATATGCTAAAGGGCACAAAGAGGTCTTCGAGGAATTTACGGTCATCAACGCCGTATTCGAGTACCCGGATGTTTTTGCCGGTTTCGTCGCTTATGGCTTTGACGATTTTACCGCCGTAACCTAAAAGTTTGGGGACATCGCCGTGTCCTACGAGAATGGCTAACGTTTTTTCAACGTCGATTGCTTTGTGGAAGCAGACGTTTTGCAGGGAGGGATACTTTTCTTCTAGGTTGAGAAGCAAGCGAGTGATTTTTAGATCTAGATCACTTATTTCGCCAGCCTTAACTTTAGATGAACATTTCTGGCATAGTATGCCGCTTTTTAGGCAGAAACTGCATAGTTCGGTTTTCATTTGCGAGTCGGTTTCCTGCAAAGAAGGAATTCTGCTTAAATCGTGACTTAACGCATCAACGTTATCTCAATGGTGCTCACATTTGTGGTGGCGCCGCCCTGGAACCCTTCATCTTGGTCATGGGGCTGGAACTGATCTGTACCGATGCCGATTCGTTTGATTCTAACATCGGGCAGAAACCTGTGCCGTACCACTTCAGCAACATCAATGGCTCTGCTTATGCTTCTGCCGCGTGCTTTAATGCTGACTTCTTTTGCGCCGCCATGGAAAAAGGTAATGCATGCAAGAACATAATTCATTGTTGGCTTTTTTCCGATCAAGACCGCACTGATGTTTTCCGTCACGTTCCGCTTCACTCCTAGTTTACTTTTAAGTGGGTTCAGTAGCATTTTTTTGACATAAATACGTTGTGGTAAATGTGCCAAGATCTTGCGGCAATCTCAAGCAGCTCACCAGCAACCAAATATGCATAAAAAATATTGAGAAATATAGGACCAGCCCCTAAGTAGAAAACACCAAATACTTAAGCGACCCTCACTATTGTAAAGTTTTAACTTAACAAACATACACAAGTGACCAGTTTGGAGCCATTAACTAAACGCTCAATTCAACTCTTAAAAACACTCTACGAAAAAGGAAAAGCCACAAACACCTACACCCTAAGAATCAAACAAGACGAACTCGCAACCCAACTAGGCGTAAGCCGCCAAGCCCTAAACATACACCTCCGCAAACTCAAAACCCACGGCTACATCCGCACAGGAAGAGGCTTCATAGACGTCACAGAAAAAGGCATCAACGGACTAGGAATAACCACCACCCCCGCATTCATACTAATCAAAGTTTCACCACTAAAACGCATCCACGTCTACGAAAAACTCCGAGAACTCCAAGTTTCCCGAGCATTTCGAGTCGCAGGCGAAATTGACAGCGTAATCATCGCAGAACATGAAAAACTCGACGAAGTCCTAAAGAAACTCTACAGTATAGATGGCATAGAAGACACCCGCTCATATGTCACCATCGAAGTAATCAAGTAGCAACATAAAGAACGCCCAAAAGGTATATTTGAGGCGTGACCATCAAAGAGTTACCCAAAACAGAAGGTTAACAGTAAAATGCCGATATTAGACCCAGTTAAGAAAACCATTGCGCAGAAGCATCGGCTCTACATGAAAATCTGTCGAGACTGCGGCGCCCGCAACGCGGAAACTGCACTCAAATGCAGAAAATGCAAGGGCAAAAACCTGCGCTGGAAGAAACGAGAAATCGTAAAGTAACATATCTTACTTTTCTTTGTTCATCTTATTTATTTTTTAATCTACAAAATTTATCTGCTCAATTAACCCACAACCACATCAATCACGCACAATCAACAGAAATAACAAAAATAAAAAAGACGGGTGAGTTGGTTAGAATACTACCCAACTAAAAACAGCTACACCAAATGTGTGTCACGTATGTTTACTATTGATTGGGTGCTTCTTCGTTATCCAAAAAATTTTCAGCGGGTGTTTCTTCAGTATCGCAAAAGTTTGTTGTATTTTCAAGCGATGTATTAATAGTGTCATGTGTTTCTTGGGGGATCTCTGGAGTTGGTATAATTTGGGATTTAGGTTCATTAACTTCAGGTGGTAGCTGAGATTTTCGGTGTCTTAGTTTGATAATCACCACCACAAACATGAGTGCTATAATCACTGCGACAATCAGTAAGGCAATAAAATAGAGGGGTAAAATAACTATGTTATAGGAGCTACTTGTTGCCCCGTTGTATTGGTTGTTACCTATCCAGCTTGCTTGTAACTCGATTGGGCCAACCGACAAAGGGGTCCAGGTACAGTTAAAGCGGCCATCTTGTTGGGTGGGTATGATAGCAACTGTTACCCAGCCTTGATTGGGGATTTGTGCGCGTATAGTGACGTTCTCGTTTGGGGTTAGGGGTAGAATCTGGCCGCTTATTGCTAGCTCGGTGTTTTCTAGCATAATTGAGGGTGAAATCTGCAGGGTAATTGTGCTGGAGTCCAGTTCTCGAATATTTGTCGATATTTGCCCGATGGAGGTTTTTTCCATACCGATAAGCGGTGTCACTTGAACAGAAGCATTTTGGTAAATGGTGGAGCATTCGCCAACACGCCAACCGGTTCGCCATGCACTACCGGTGCATTCTGCAATGTAGTAGGGAACATTTTGATAGGTAACATAAACTGCCTCGCTTCGCGCATCAACAGGCAGATAGCCTATGTCCACACCTAGTTGCATATGTGCTTGTGTTTCATAGAATAGCAGAACTGTATTGATGCCGCCTGCCTCAAGAATTGAGGACGCTATGTAAACAAAGAGGTCACAGTCACCTTTGCCTCTGACCAATGTTTCTACGGGGTAGAAACTGGGAATTGTTTCTTCATAGGTTATTTGGTGAACCATAGTTAAGACGGCATTGGTAAAGTCTTCGGGGTTATCATATAGCTGCCAAAGTGTGTCAGCTACTTGTTGAAATGTCTGGGGTGTGACAAATTTGGAGAAATCTCTGCTGGAGAATACATAATGACTCTTTTGGGTATAGTACTGATAGAGGGTTTGGGGTATGGTTAGGGTGAGCTCGTAGGTTTTGTCACCGTTAGGATGATTAAATATCAGAAAAGATACCCTGTGATCTTCCACAGTTTGTCCCGCTACACTGTTAGAAGGTATCAGTGATAAAACAGCCGCCAACACTATCAGCAAGCAAACTAGTCTAAACACTGAATTCTTCATAGATAGGAACCAGTCTTTTCCAGTGGCGCTATATCTTAAATGCTTATGCCCAAATTTTACCGTTATTATGTGTTGGTTATTTTTTGGTTTGCTCTATTAGCTGAATCAGTTGTTCTATGGCTTTTTGAAGCATCTTGTCGGGGTGGTACTCTTGTGCAATTGTTAGGGTTAGATGGAGCTCTATGTGGGGCACATTATCGGAAGGCAGAGCTATGGGGTGGGATTTTACATAGACCCCAGTGTTGTCAGACATTACCTTATCAATCAGGGGCGCTAATTGGGCCTCAGCAATACCTCTCACAAAAAGGCTTTGCTGACAAAAAACACCTGAGCCTACGGTTTGTTTGATTAGAGGAGCTATGGTTTGAGTAAAGATGGTCATCATTTCATATGGGACTCCGGGCAGAGCAAACAGAATTGAGGAGCCGATTTGGACCTTTAGGGCAGGTGCGGTACCAACAGGGTTGGATAGGGGTTGGGCATTTTCGGGTAGAATGGCCATCTTTGTTCTTGGGGGAGTCATTTCTATTTCTTGGGTGAGTCCACGTCTTTGAGCGTATTCGGTGCATTTTGTTCTCACCATCTCAAGTGCCTGGGGGTTTATTTTGAGGGGTTGGTTTAGGGCTTTGGCGATGCCTTGGAAGGTTTTATCATCAAAGGTCGGTCCCAATCCGCCGGTGGTTATTATAAAGTGGGGGTTGCGTGCTGAGGCTTCTTGGAGGCAAAGCGCGATTTCTTCAACTATATCTTGGATAACAGTGACTCGGCGCACGGTGGCGCCCAACGCGGTAGCCTGTGTAGCTAACCAGTGGGCGTTTGTGTTCTCCACTTTGCCGATGAGTAATTCGTTACCTATGCAGATAAATTCGATATCAACAATCACAGCAATACCCAAGGTTAGTAGTTAGTTGAGGGGATTAAGGCTTTGGTGAAGCAGGAGGTTGTTTTACATAGCCAAAGCTAAGAGTTGACTGCGCTTTTTGGCGAGTTTATTTTTTGCTAAGGTACCATTTTAGGTATTCTTTGCGGCGGGCTTGCTTGACTTCGTCGTCGGTTTCATAATCGGGGCGGTTTTTATCATGGAGGTCGTTTAGTTCTTGTCCGGTACAGGATAAACCGCAACTTTTGCAGACATAGTGTTTAGTCAGAGAGATGTAGTGCATTTCTCCGCCGCATTCAGGACAATAATTAACCATTTTTTGATGTCCCTCTCAGTTTGTAGTAATCAGCAGTCGGAAAATATTAGTCTTCGCATATCACGTAAAAATTTTTGCCATAAAAGGAAATAAAATTGAAGAAAGAAATTATTGGGGTTAGACGTGGTTGTACATTTTGTCGTCGCTGTACTGACCGGTGTTCATTTCTTGTTCGATTTCTCGGAGCAGTAAGATGCGTTTGAATGTTGTGGGGTGGGTTGAGAAGAGATTGTTCATGTGTGAGGCCGCGGTTTTGGCTTCTTTTTCCATGGCTAGTTCTAGTTCGCGCTCATCTAGTACGCCGTCGTTGTTGAGGTCGTATTGGCTTTTTTTGTTCATGATGTAGGCGTAGGATTGTTTTGCCATGTCGGGGTCTTCGATGTAGAAGGCCCGGGCGCTCTCGGGAGATTTTGGTGGGGCTATGGATAGGCCGTAGGTGATTTTTGATAGGGCGCTTTGCATGTTTCGGGGTGATTCGGTTAGATAGGCCGCAAAGGCATCGGCGTAGTGTTCGCGTAGGCGGCTCAGGCGCATGACGATAAGGAAGGTGATTATGTAGACGATATATGAGACGACGCCTATTACCAGCAGAATTGCACCTGAGTTGTCTTTGTTGTTGCTTCTGCGTCGTGATCCGCCGCTTAGAACACCTGCAAACAGGGTTACTTGTGCGATGTAGTAGGTGATTAGAGGCAGAGCTGAGAGAACGGTCATAACGATGTAGTCTTTGTGTTTGATATGGCCCAGTTCATGGGCTATGACACCTCGGACTTCGCCTTCGTTTAGTTGTTTTAGTAAGCCTTCATGGACCGCTAGGGTTGCGCCTGCGGTGCTTCGGCCAAATGTGAAAGCGTTAGGGGTGCTGCTGGGTACGGTTGCTAGTTTGGGCATGGGTATGCCTGTTTTGTCAGCTAGCTCCTTGACTGTTTTTTCCAGCCAGGGGTTTTCGCCGGGTTTTAGATAATGCAGGCGTGTGGTTGCAACCACAATCATAGGACCAACAGCGTATTGAAACAGAATAAAGAGGGCTGAACCGGCTATGGCGATAAGCAGACCCATAAACAGATCAAACCCTACAAAGTATATGATACCAATTAGTAAGAGCCCAAAGATAAAGGCTGAGAGAAAGATTGATGTTGCCATTGCAACTTTGAGCTGGGACAGATTAGCCAAAGATACTCCTCAATAAGTTTGGAATTAACGGGCTAAAGAAAATAAGTCTTTTCCCAAAAACAAACAAAAAGAAAGTTGAAAATAAATAAAGAAAGAAAGGGTTAGATGGGGTAGGCTCCGCAGATTTTGCAGAACTGGATTTTAGTTTTGAGGTGGCTGTGGCATTTGGGGCATTCAATGGCGCCGTCGATTTTGGGGTAGACTTCTTTGGGTTTGCCAAATTTCTTGCGGAAGACCTCGTAGTAGAGGAGTTGTTCTTGATCTTGGATTTCTACGTCGTCTTCGTCTTTTATGGAGACTTTCTTTTCGGCGAATTCTTTAGGATCGATGATATCGTTGAAGTAGGTACGCAGAATTTCAGTTCCGGTGCCTGCTTCGAGAGGTGCTTTGGGTCTCCAGATGATGTCTTGGGGGAAAACGTCTTCGTATGCTTTGCGCAGGATCCATTTGCCGTATTTGATGCCGTTGTTGAAATTAATCTTGTACTTAATTGGGAGTTGCTTTGCCCAATCCATGAATTCGGGATCTTGGTAGGGTGCTTTGATTTCCATACCAAGCGATGCCGCCATCGGAAATGATGCAAAACCCATCTCAGCCCACATCTCTTTTTGTTTGACGGCAAATTGTTCCTCGGTTAGGTGGAATTGCCAGGGGTAACCAAACAACTCATCAAGGGCATCACCGGTGTAGACGGTTTTGATACCTTTGGCTTTGAGCAGGGTTAAACCGATATAGACGGGGAGGCTGTTTCGAACTTCCATGGGATCAAATTTTTTGAGGGCTTCGACGCCTTGGGGGTAGAATTTAAAGACGTCTGCTCTGTCGAATTGGTAGGTTTCATGATTTAGGTTAAAGAGTTCAACCATTTTTTTGACGTACTCAGCGTCTTTGGGTTGACCATCTTTGAAGGCTAGGGTAAGACAGGGGATGTCGGGGTTGTATTTGATTGCTTCATAAGCAATTATTTGGGTGTCTGTTCCAGCGGAGAAAAGAAAACCCTCAGCGAGGTTTTGTTTGACGACTTTGTTTACAAGGGTTCTTGCTTCGGATAGAAGTTTGTTAACTTCAGACTCATTGAAACTCATCTTTTTACCACTCAAGTAACAGGTTTTGTCATCTGTCGTACATATAAAGTTAACTTAAAGTTAACTAATCAGATAAAAGGCACAAAAAATACCAATATAGAAGTTAAAAATCAATCAAAAAAAACAAACTGCACTCACAACTATATACTCAAAATATTTTAACTCCGCAAACCAGACAAACCAAACAAAGTATCCGACAGTAAACTTAAAAACCCCAAACCAGCACAACTATCAAAGGTTTGAACATGAAAGTCAGCATCCTGCACATGGAAATTCGCAGTAACCTCCAAGATAACCTAACAGCGGCCCAAACAGCAGTACAAAAAGCCGCCAAAGACAACCCCGTTCTTATCGCGCTCCCCGAATACTTTACCGTTCCTTGTTGTATGGCAGAATTTGCCGATGCCCCAAAAATCAGCAAAGAAACCTGCAATGCAACACTGGACTTTCTCCAAAAAATCTCCCAAGAAATCGGCAACACCTACCTCTTAGGCGGCTCAGTTCTACAAGAAGACAACGGCAAATACTACAACACAAGCACCCTTTGGCAAAACGGCACCCTAATAGCCAAGTACAAAAAAATCAACCCCATACAAATCGAACTCGACGCAGGCGTATCTAAAGGCAACACTCCGCTTGTTTTAGACACACAGATAGGCAGATTTGGCATGATTGTCTGTGCAGACAGCTTTGACCCCGAACTTGTTAGAAAAGTCGCCGAGTTAGGTGCAGAAATCGTCACCCTGCCCGTAGCGGCCATGGGCAACCACCCCGTTGTCAAAGGCCACCCCCTAACAGAAGCCATTGCAAAACAATACGGCATGTTTATCCTAAAAATAGGTAACGTCAGCTCCAACATGCGCGGCGGCCGAAGCGCCATCATCGCACCCTGGGGCATTCTAGGCGAAGTCACCGACGCACCCCAAGACAGCATCCTAACAGTCGAATTAGATATGGAACAACTAAAAATCTACCGCCACAAACTCAAACAACCCTAATGCAACCAACCATTATTAGTCTTTAAGAGTTAAAGAAATAAAAATAAACACACCAACAACAAAATAACAGCAAGCACATATACATAACTCATATCGCTTTGAAATGAGTACGGTGAAGAGACATCAGGTAATGGAACTTCGGCCATTGGATAGTTATATTCGTCGCCTGTGTAGGCGCCATACCCAAATCTATCACCTACTTTGGTCAGTTCTACATGACACAGTACTTCGTCATCAAACAAAGTAGGTATAACCATTGGATCAGCGTTTTCTTGGCAGGTTATACCAAGTATTCGGGTTACATCGATGTAGAGTGTTTGAGCACTTCTAAAATCCGCAAGCATTTGAGCATGGTTTTCTTCAAAACCAATTATGGAGCCTGCACCTATCACAATATGGGATCTATTTGGGTAGCTGTAACAGTTGAAGCCATGTCCGCCACCACCGATAATGTCACCGATTATTTCGTTGACATCAATTATGGTTCCGTCTGAAAAGCTAGCAAAGTTTCCACCATATCCGCTGATTGGAGGACTTGGATTCTTAGATCCAGGAACCCATGGAAGCGATTTCTCGACGGATAGGTTGTAAGTTAGGTTGGCAATTGAGCCTTGTTCAGAGTAGAGACGAAACCCATAGAATTCCACTTTGGCATCTGCATACTTGAGATTAACCTCAGAAGTTAAAGTAATATTTGCCATTACGTGAATCTTGGCGCCAGCCCAAGAAACTGTGTCGTTCCCGCCGACATAGCTTAGATCAACATAAGCATAGGTTATATTAGCACTAGACCCTAGTGGGGTTTGGGTTGAGGCGTGTTCTGCGTTTTTTCTCAAAAAGTTTTCTAAAAAGTTTTGCAACAAGTCGCCTTTTTGTGCGTCAGGTGAGTTTGTTACAATTGGGACAGCGTTTGTTTTTGCGCTGACCACAAATACCGGCATGATAACTGTTAAGCCCAAGTAGTATAACAAGCATAATGAAAGAAGTTACTTTCGTGTTAATTTTCATTGATGCTTCACCACTCAATAGTGCTTAGAGCAGTATATATAATTCGTCCAAAAATAAAACATCATAATCCGGGAGAACGACTAATTTGAATTCAGATCTCTGAATTTTTTGAGCTACAAATACTCAACAGTCTCCACTATGAACCAGTTAGGCAGGTGGTTAAGTTCAAGCCCTGACGTCAACATCAACCTCCAAAACATGGGATACAACTTGTAGTCAGTTTTTAACAGCACTACCTCTTTTTGAAACAAAAAACAGACAGACAACCAAAACAATAACTACGGTCAGAACTGCAAAACCTATAGCAACTAAGGGCACCTCGACACCAGCACCGTCAGTATCCTCCGCATCATAACTCTCCACACCAACCAGTTCACCATCCAAAACAGGCTCTGCCTCAAGCACATCGGGCTTAACACCACCACTCTCAGAACGCGAACCACTAGAAACAGAACTACTAGAACCACTAGAAACAGAACTACTAGAAGTGGGACTTGGAGTTGGGCTGGGATCGGGATTTGGTGGGTTGTCTTTGAGCCAAGCGGCGAAATAGCTGTGTTCTTCTTTTATGCTTCTGATTTCTTGGGTGTCTGCCCAGATGTCTACTTCTGCGCCATAGAGATATCCAAAGAACTCGTTAAAAACAACGCCGATTTGCCAGACAGGATAAAGTGTTAACTCATTACCGGGTCGGGGGTTATCTGCTTCTCGTGAGTCGACAAAACCTATGGATACCCAAGAAATACTTCGCAGGGCATTAAATCGTGCGGGATCAAAAACGTCATCGTTTAGTGTCATGGTCCAGTTGTTATTTTTAACGGCTTCCAGAGCTATCTCTATTGCCTGCTCTTTAGTAAGATTAACTTCTGTGCTACCGATGGGGTAGAGATCCCATTTATTGGTGAAAGTCATCAAAGTGCCATTTGTGAAACTTAGCGCTACAACCTTGTTATAGTATGATGTTGCACCATATACAGAATAGCACCAGCGCAACACAAGTTCGTCATTACCATACACTGTTACTTCAAGTATTTTATCGTCGAGTTGTATTGTTTCATTTTTGTTTGCAACTATATTGTTTAGGGAGACGCTCAATTCGCCAAAGAGAGGCTTTGAGGAGTATTGCTCATATGTCTCGAGGAAAGCGTGGGCACTTGCGATATTGTTTGCAGCTAGTTTTAACTCAGACACACCGTTATTTTCAAACACGTACAGGTTTTGTAGATTGCCGTTTGTAAAGAAAAAGTTTATGAAAAGTTTTCTTTCCCCAGATATGAGAAGACAGGATACATCCTCAATATTATCTCCAAGCCAAGGGAACTCGGGATTGGTTTCATGGGTTGTGATTGTATATTCTTCCAAGTTGATGCCAAATACTTCATGTAAGATATTTAGGCTTTTTTGAGTGGCAGTTAATTCAGTCGCATATGTACCAGGGACCATAAATGCACAACCAAAAAAAGAACATATAAGAACACTAAGGAGAATTATAGCGAGAAGTTTTTATGATATTTTATTCATTTATTTACCCCCAACTATAAATTCCAGTTGCTTTCAACACCTTTTAAGCACTATCACTTATAAAGCTAACTTTATTCTGAAAACTATCAGTATCTTGTTCAGATTTTCAGCAACAGATTATACTAAAATAATCAGATGCAATACAAAAATAGCACCCAAAAACAAAATCTGATAAACTCCATCAGCAGTCAACAAATCCAGTTTAATCACTCAGAGCAGAACAATACAAACAACCATCAGAAGGCACTCACATACAGAATAAGCAACATATACGAGCAACCCTCTAAGAGAGGAAAAATATAAACAAACCAGCTAACAACGAGGTTTTTGTCTAGTTTCTGTGGAAGAAAATATTTAGTTGTTAGTAGATTTTTGCCCAGTTGTCTATGATTTTTTGCATTTTTGTGAATTTGTAGTTGTCTATCCATTCTCGGAAGCTGGTGTTGTGGACGGCGAAGCGTGCGATTTGGCGTGCGTTTTCAGAGTCATGGACCAAGAGCAGTGTTGCGGTTAGGTTGTGGCGGGAGATGTAGGCGACTGTTTTTAGGAGGGCTTCGAGTTTTTCATCGGTGGGCATTTCTGCGCTGAGTTCAACTACTACGGGTTTTTTGAGGGTGGCTGTAAAGTCTCGTACAATGGTGTCGACCCAGTAGTTAGTAAAGTAGTCTCGTGAGGAAAGCGGAACATGGAAGTAATCCACCAACTTGGCTATGGCATCAAAATCGATACCAAAGCGTTCCTTGGCTAGCACTGGATCGGGAAACATTTCCACTGCAAAGGTGCCCTTGGTGTGGGTTTTAGCTTCAGCTAAAAAGTTGGTTATTGTTTGGGCTCGCCAGGTAGTTTTGTCTAGGCCGCTTTTTTGGTGCTGCTCGGTGCATCTTGGGCAGGTGCAGAAATCTTGGTCGGCAAAGTGGTAGAGATTGAGTGTTACGCCGGATATGTCTTGTTGGGAGAGGCTGTCGAGGTATTGATAGACTTTGGCGCGATAGCCGGGATGGGTGGGGCATATGTAGTCAAAGGGTAAATTGTTGCGTCGGTTGCGTCTTAGTGCCTCACCATTTGGGGAGGTTTGGACAATTGAGGGATCCTCGCGTATGGCTTTGGCATCACAAAAGACGGTGACATCGTTTTGCATCCCTATGGCAGCTGGAAACGCTTGTCCATCAGCCCATTTGGAATAGTAAACATGAAGATCGTAACCTTCAACATGCTCAGGTTTGTATGTAACTAGCCCTATTTGCATGGCCAATACCTTGCTCACAACAGATATATTCTTGGCGCTTATTTAATTGTTGATTCGCATGGGCAAACAACAAACCTCACCTCTAACCATTGATTTGGCCAAGTGTACGCCTTGTACGGGGCAAATCTGCATAGGCGTCTGTCCACAGGGTGCATTAGAAGAAGGCAAGAACCGCAAACCCCAAGTTATCACAGTAGTGCAATGTACTCAGTGTGGGGTTTGTGTGAATTTATGCCCAAACAAAGCCATTACCCTAAATTCAACCAAACCCTAAACTGTAGGGGATGTCAGTGGAAGAGTTCATCCTCGCCAAAGATACCCGGCTTCTCATTAAAGAAAATGTTTTGGCAGTAATTTGTAATACCCCTCTAAAAACGATTGGTTCAGCGATTTTTAATGGCGGGAGCAAACAAGTCAAAGCCGTTCTAAACATAGGAGTGCCTGAAGGGTATAGTGATCGCTCGCTTCATATGGATCCAATGCAGCTCATAACTTCTTCAGCCGCAAAGGTGGGTATTACTCAGGATTATTTGGCGATGGTCACAGCAGCCAAGATTCAAAATTATAGTTTGGTTTGTAGAAAAACAGATGATTACTCGGTTTATGTTGCCGCTACAGCGGGCTGTTCACATGGTGAATCCAGCGGTGAGGAGATGGCTGTGGAGGAAATCATGGGGACTATAAACATTGTAGTCTTTATCGATGGCAATCCAAGTGAGAGTTGTATGGTTGCTGCGCTTATAACTGCAACGGAGGCCAAATCTGCGGCACTTCGCGATTTTGATGTGCGTAGCTACTACACAGGTGACTCAGCCACTGGTTCTATAACTGATGCGGTCACGGTGGTCTCAACAAGCAGCGGTAAAGAAATAGTGTTAGGAGGTCCTGCGTCCAATCTGGGTAAACTCGTTGGGTATTGTACTCGAAAAGCCGTTACTGAAGCTTTGCTAAAACAGGAACCCATCTGGGCAAACCGAACGGTGCTCGATAGATTAAAAGAACGCCGCCTCTCTATTGAAAAACTAGTTTCTGAGATATCTCAAGCAGAGGATCTGGTGACGACCACTGAAAAATTCACTCAGATGCTAAAGCACAATCCCCAAGCACTAGCCGCGCTTTTAGCCGCTGCAAAAATGGATGATGATTATAACAAAAACTTGCTCCCCACCGATTTTAAGGATTGGACCACTGCAACCCAACAACTCAACAATAACCCAAAATATGATTCCATTAATTTGCCGCCCTTCATAAAAGCGGCACTAATCCAAATCATCAAAGGCAACTAGTGTGCAAGTGATTGGTTCTTTTGTGTTATCAGCAACTGATTGCTAACGCTGCAAACAGCAGTTACATAGTTTAAATCAGAAAAAATAAGAGGACGATTTGTCCTCGATGGATATTATTGTAGATTACCGAGTTTGATTGTTGTAGTTTCGTTTGGTTTGATTTCGGTGTCGGTCGTGTAGAGTTTGGTACCTTTGGATCCTGCTACTTCGATTGTGTATTGGCTTGGTTTGAGGTTGTCAAATGTGACTGAGCCAAGAAGAGATGTTGTGCCGCTGGTTATTGTCAGGGTTTTGGAAGCTATGATAGTATTGGTGTCTTTATCGATGACATTGATTGTGTATGTGTCTCCGATGTTTGTGCCGTTGGTGTTTGTATAGCCTGTGAGGCCGTCGAGGTGTAGGTAGATATAGACGGGTTTTGAGGGGTTGACCCAGTTTGCTTTAAAGGTGTAGGAGTGACCGTTGAATGAGAATTGTTGCTGGCCGGGGGCGGAGGTCCAGATGTTGTTTACGTTATAGGTTTTGTCGTTTTTGTTTTTTGCCGCTTGGATGGTGTTAGAAATTGAGAGTTGTGCACCGCTTGCTATGAGGGCATCGTCTAGGGTTAGGGTAAATTCGTTGGTTGCGGGATTATAGGTGATTGTGTAACCGCCGACTAGATTTAGTTTATCACCTTGTACGAGATCGAAATGTTGGCTGGTGCCGGTGGTAAACTCGTTGTATTGGAACCAGTTACCTTTGCTACCTAGGGCTGTTTCGAGGTTGTGTTTGTATGTGGCGTGGTCGTATTTGCCTTTTGCATCGGGTATGGCTTCTTTGGTGTAGCCGCCGGTTATGGAGTCTTTGATGTTGACTTTGGTGCCAGTTTCTGTGTTGATGGTTAGTGTGCCATTGAGTACTTGTGGAGCTAGGGTGAAGCTGGCGTTGCAGGAGTAGTGGTAGAGGGTAGTTTCGTGGTTGACAAGGGGTTGGACGAGGGGTTGGTAGACGACTAGGGGTTGGTTGGTGCCGCTGGTACTGACTAGAAAGTTTATGCCCGTTATTAGGTTGACACCGGTTGAGGCTGCTACGTTGAAGCTTAGGGTTGTTTCGGTTGTGTCGTTGGGTACGCCTACATAAAAGTCCATGCCTTGTTTTACTTGGTTTATTTCGGTGTAGGTTTTATCTGTAAAAATTGACTCGGTTTTTGTGGGAGTGAAAGTTAAGTCGAAGTTCATATCAGACAATCGGTGGTCCATGTCAGATAGGTCGGGGTTATATGTAACGCTAAAGGGGCCATAGTAGCTGTAGTTGGTGTCTTTGTGGGTTGGTTTGTTGGCTGTGCCTTCTATGGCTACATTGAAGTTATAGTTTAGGGGTAGGTCGTTGATGTGTGCATATACGTTGTCAATGTCTTCTTTTGTGATGCCGACGCCTTGCTGGGGAATTATGTAGTCGATGTCGGGGTGGATTATGCGCCATATGACGGTTTGTGCTAGTGCTGTGCCTTCTTTGGTATCAAGTCCGTAGTTGATGGAGATATAGTTGAGCAGGGTTAAGATTTGGGTTTTTTGAGTTGGGGTGAGGTTGGGATAGTTGTTTAGATCAACTAGTTGATATTTTATATTGAGGTCGGTTGTGATTGTTTGGTTTACGCACATGGCATAGATTACGGTGCCATCGTTATCGTTGACTAGTTTCATAAGAGTGGATATTGCAGGGGCTGAGGCGCCGTTGCGATAGATAGTGTTTGTTGATCTAGTGTCATCTACCCATGCGGTGAGTGTGTAGACACTATTGTCTGCTGCGTTTGTTGTCTGCAACAGGGCTGCAAAACAACCGACAACAAGAAACAGCGCTAACACAATTGATATAAAACGGTTTGTTTTTACTTTCATTATATTCACCAAGCAACTTTATGTTTTATCATAAATTGCTAATTCTCCCAGAGTTTTGATAACATTTAAAGGACATTTCAACACAGAGAATAACCCAAGTTCCGAAATATTACACTAAATAGAATATATCAAAATCACAACATATAGCGCCAAAAAACACATAATACCCACATATATAGGCTACCTACTTAGCGATTGATTCAACTAATTCGAAGTTGACCCATAATCTAAATACACAAACAGGTTCAGTCCAACACTCAAACAACACCTACAGCACCCCAGACAGGGTTCTGCACATAAAGCGAGTTTTTCAGCTATAAACAGAATAAATGAAGTTAAAACAAAAAAGAATAAAGAAGAAAGGGGTGGGATTATTTGTAGAGTTTTTCCCAGCGGGCAAATAGTTCCAAGACGTCGTCGCCGCCGTGGCCTTTTAGGGCTTCACGTGTTTCTTTGTCTGCGGCAGCTTCTTTTTGGAACTTTTGTATGTATTCTGCTTTCTCAGCTAGGAAAATGATACCATCTACACCCTGGCGGGCAACGCGGGTGGCAACTGTCATGATTTGGTTTGTTGGTGCGACAGTTTCCCAAGTTTCGTTGGGTCCGCGGACATAAAAGTTAACGAAGACGGGTTTTTTGAGGACACTCTTGAAGCCTCTTGCGATGGTTTCCCAGTACCAAGGTGTGGGGTAGCCTTTGCTAAACATTGGGATGACAAAGTAGTCGGCGTATTGGGCCATTGCTTCAAAGTCATAACCAAAGCGTTCTTTGCCCAGCATAGGGTCAGGTAAACAGTTGACAAAGAGGGGTTTGCCAGAGACGATCTCTTTGACTTCAGCAAGGAAGTCAGTGACGGTTTTTGCGCGCCACTCAACCCAGCTCAAACCACTTTTGGCTTGTGCGGCAATGCATCGGGGGCAGGTACAGAAACCTTGATCTGCAAAGTGCTGGCTGCTGATGCTTATACCGGGACTGAGTTTAGCAGATTCTTTGATGATTTTGAGGTTATATTCACGGGCTTCAGGGTTAGTCATGCAAACAACGTCCCAGCGCAGATTAAAGCGTGGGTTTGTGCGCAATGCAGGACCACAGCTACTAACAGACACCCAGTCAGGACGCTGTGCGGCCATGTTGTTGTCGCCGAATACCGCGATGTTTGTGTACATTTGTGGGTTTACTTTACCGACAATCCCAGATTCGGACTTTTGACGGTAAAAGTTATAGTCGACGCCTTCAACAGGCTCAGGTTGATAGAGAAACACGCCAAATTTCAAGTCTATACACCATTAATTTTACCAAAACATGACTTTGCAGCCTTATTAAGTCTTCGCAGAAACCATCCCCATCGCTAACAAATTTTGGAAAAAACACGCACCATCTGTGCAAAAAAAGCAACACCCAAAAAGACAGACACTACAGTAACCTGATTACCATAAAACAAGTAAGAAGATACTAAAATCCAGAGATACAAACCTATGATGCACGTTCGGCAGTTGGGTTGGTAGGACTAACTTTGTCACCTCTCACAAGTCAAGCACATACTTTGCAGACATAATAGAACTAACAGGCACTTCAAACAAACCGCTCAAAATTCAACCAAACTTAATCCGCCAGCACATTATCAGTCAATAAACTGACCAAACCCTGCAAAACGAAAGACCAAAAATCCCTGCGACTTATACGCCTAACACTCATACAATCCAAGTTTACGTAAACGTTATATTTCGTTTAGCCGTTTATCCACCTACTACAAGGTAATAGACGTGAAGGTTACACTCATTAACCCGCCCTATCCTCCAAATGCACATGCTCATCCTCCGTTTATTCCATTAGGCATTGCATATTTGGGAGCTGTGGCTGAGAAAGCAGGTCATGAAGTTAACGTTATCGACTGTCAGGCTGAACGTTTAACTGTGGAGACATTCAAACACCGCATCAGTAAAGAAAAACCAGATGTTATTGGTATAACTGCAACAACGTTGCTCTACAATTCAGCCAAAGATGTTCTAACAGTTGCCAAAGAAGAACACCCAACAGCCATCACCATGATGGGTGGAAGCCACGTTACGTTTTGGGATGAAAACGCCCTAAACGAATGTTCCGCGATTGATGTGATTGTACGCCGAGAAGGCGAAATCACATTTATGGAATTACTTCAACGCCTACAAGACAAACAGAGTTTTGCAGGTGTTTTGGGAATAACTTATCGCAACACAGAAGGAAAAATTACCCGTAACGAAGACCGACCCTTCCTTGTTGACCTAGATTCATTGCCCACCCCCGCTTATCACTTGTTACCCATAGACGCGTTTCATCGCATGGGCAAAACCATCTTCCCCCTAGTCACCAGCCGAGGATGTGTTCAGTGGTGTGACTTCTGCAGCACAGTACGCATGTTTGGCCGCGGATACCGCACCCGCAACCCCCACACAGTCGTAAACGAGATGGAAATGCTCCAAAACAAATACGGCGAGAGCCAATTTACCTTCTACGATGACGCCTTCACCATCAACCGACAACACACCCTAACAATGTGCGCAGATATCAAAGCAAAGAAACTCGATGTCGAATGGGACTGTGAAACCCGTGTAGACGCAGTTGACAAAGAACTACTTGAAAAAATGCATGATGCAGGTTGTATAACAGTATGGTTTGGCGTAGAATCGGGTTCAGAAAAAATCTTGGGTAAAATGCACAAAAAAATTAATCGCGACCAAGTACGCGACGCCTTCAAACTCGCACAAAAAGCCGGAATGATGACCATTGCAAGCTCAGTCATCGGCTTCCCAGGTGAAACCGAAGAAACAGCATGGGAAACAGTCAACTTTATCAACTCACTCAACCCCGATGACATCGGCTGCTACATCGCAACCCCCTATCCAGGAACCCCCATGTATGAAGAAGTTATCAAAAATGGCTGGTTACGCGTCACTGACTTTAACAAATACGACACCGCCACCCCAACCTTTGAGACCCCTGAGCTAAGTATGGAGAAAATCCGCGAAATCAAATACAAAGCTCACCAAAAATTCTACCTTCGCCCAGGTTACATCTTTAAGATGATGCGCCGAGGCGGAACCTATGGCAGATCTGGTCTAAAAACCTCAGCTGCATATGCACTACGAGCCATGCACATAAAACTCTCCTAACCTCTTTTTCAGGTAAACTAAGTTGACATAGTCAACAGTCAAGAAGTCTAGACTACACTTAGTCAAGAAATGTAGACCAGAACACTTTTTATCACTACCCCACTTGTCAGTTAAAACATGACTGAGGAAAGGGGGTATCTAGAACTCTTCGCTGTGGTTGTAGGGTTTAACGAGAAAAACTCTATTGCAACCGCAAGGCACACCAACAGAGTTCTTGATTCTGTTCGGTCTTTGGAGTCGTTTCTTAATTTTCAGAGAGACCCCTATAGCGTTAGAGCATACCCCTATGGAGCCGCAGTAACCCATACCAGAGTAAAGAGGTTGGTTGGTCGATGAAGATTCTTGTTTACAACTGGCGGTGCTGGTGTAATCCGGAGATGGGTGGGGCAGAGATTTTTACCCATGAAGTCGCCATGCGGTGGGTTAAGGCAGGGCATGAAGTAACATTGTTTACTGCCGCATTTCCAAGATGTATACGAGAAGAAATTATTGACGGTATCAAGATTATTCGATCAGGCGGGCGTTTTTCGGTTTTTTCTGCGGCAAAAAAATTCTATCTCAATCGTTTTAGAGGGGAGCATTTTGATTTGATAATTGATGAAATAAACACCAGGCCTTTCTTTGCTCATACTTTTGCCAAAAATGATGAGGTGGTTGTTGCTTTGATTCATCAGCTGGCAAGAGAATACTGGTTTTATGAAACAAGGTTTCCCCTAAACCACATAGGGCATTACTTGGAGGATAGGTGGCTACAAAAATATGTAACCATACCGACTGTTACGGTGTCAGATAGTACCTATAGGGATTTAGCGGCTCTGGGTTTGAAGCGCTTATTTATTATTCCAGAGGGAGTGAACTTTGAACCCCTGTCTCAGGTTTCTCCCAAAAGTAGCCAGCCGGTTATTGTCTATTGTGGGCGGTTAAAGAAGGCTAAGAGGCCAAGCCATGCTTTGAGGGCATTTGAGAAAGTTAAGGCAGAATTTCCCGAGGCAGAGTTATGGATTATTGGGGATGGCCCAATTAGGCGTGATTTAGAGAAGGTGTTTTGTCGGGGAGTACGATTTTATGGGTCGTTGGGCAATGTTGAGCGGCGAAAATTAATTGAGCAAAGTTGGGTGTTGGTAAATCCGGGGGTTCGTGAGGGGTGGGGTCTTAATGTTATTGAGGCAAATGCCTTGGGTGTACCTACGGTGGCTTATGCGGCACCTGGTTTAAGAGATTCTGTTCAAGACAATGTGACGGGTTTTTTGGTGGAGAGCGGGGATATTGAAGCTATGGCAGATAAGATCATGGCATTACTAAGAGATGGAGAATTAAGGGAGCGATTTTCAAGAAATGCGTTAGAGTATTCGCGTAATTTCTCATGGGATGTTACTGCACGGGAATTGTTAGATGTTGTAATGGCGAGTGCAAAGTCAAATGAGTAAACATTGCCGCTTTGGTTGGGTTGCGGGGTTTTTGTTTTTTAGGTGCCTGTTTTTTAGGTGTTATACGCTAACTTGTGGGGAACGCCATTCAGGGTGGTTTTGCAGATGTGTGAGGTATCGGATTGGTTAGTTGCTCTAAGAAGCAGGTTCTTTTGGTGGGTATCTTTGTTTTTGCGTTTGTTTATCGGTTAGTGATGTTGCTTGGGCAGACTTTTCCTCCGGGGGCAGATATTGGCTGTCATGCTAGTGTTATTAACTCGATTACGCAAGGGGGGCATACTAATTTTCTTCAGAATTTTTATCAGATGGGGGGTGAGTTGGGGCTTGCGTTTCCGGGGTTTCATATTGTTGCGGCTCAGGTGATACTTTTTACGGGGTTGTCTAGTTATGTGGCGCAGGCTTTGGTTGCAGCTTTGTTTTCGGCGTTTATTGTTTTGGCTGTTTTTTTGGTTACGCGGGTTGTGTGGAGTGCGCAAACAGCGTTTATTGTTGCTTTGCTTGTTACGTTTTCATCGTTGGATGTTGAGATTCTTTGTTGGGGGGGTTATCCCAATGCTGTTGTATTGTTTTTGATGCCGGTGATGTTTTATTTGTTTCTTAGACGTGATAAGCTTTCTCGGGGGGCATTTTATGTTTCGGCATCTCTTGTGGCCGCAGCTATATTTTTGACGCATTCTTTGAGTGCGGCGGTATTTAGTGGTATAGTCATACTTGCTCTGGGGTGTGTTCTTGTTTTTCCAAGGTTGTTTGATAGATCAAGAAAGTTTAGTCTTAGCTTGGCATTGCCGCTTGTTGTTGGGTTGGTTTTGGTGTCGCCTTTTTTGGTGAGTGCCATACCGGTTTATTTGAGTGAGAGCACTGTGTTGGTGGGTTCTATAGATATTGCTCAGGTATTGATTTTGGAGCGTACCATTCCCATTTGGGCTGTGTTGACGCTTTTTGTTGGTGTGGGAGCATATTTTTGGTTTTCAAAGAAAATTAAGCACCGGTTCTTTGTTTTTTCGGTATTTTTGCTTGCTATGTGGCTTTTGGTGCCTTTATTGCTAACTCAGAGTTATCGGACGGGATTGTATTTAGATGGGCTTCGGTTTCCCTATTTTTTTATTCATCCAGTTCTGATTCTATTTGCACTAATCATTGATTCGATCTCAAAATACCCCTTTAGAGTCAATATTTGTAATATTTGTAGAAATAAGAAAAAATGGCTGTTTTGCAAGTTAGATCGGAAAATACCGTTGAATACAGAACAACGTAGGAAGGGGTGCTCGGTTTTTTTGATTTTGATTTTGCTGGGTTTAATGTTTGGCGCGTTTATCCTGCGTTTTCCGTGGGATGTTAGACATCAAGAGTTTTATCAGGTTATGGATGCGGAGGGTTATCAGGCAATCAGGTGGGCTAAGCAGAACACTTCGGCAGATGCGGTGTTTGTTTCAGATATGTCCTATGGGTGGTGGATGGCGGGGTTTGGTCAGCGTCCGACTATTAGCAGTATTGATTTGCAGGCCATATCGATTATGGGTGAGGTGAATATGGCAAGAAATGTATCCTATCTCCTAAATACCAATTATGTGCTGGACAATGGGTATGTTCAGGTTCGAGAAGATGGAGGCTATTTGGGCAGACACAACCCACTATTTTTGGTAAACCTAAAAGAAACCATTGAACCATACGAGTTTTTTGCGTTTAACAGTAGCCAAATTACTCTGCACTATGAGCACAACGAAAAGGGGACCCAAGTAGTCAATGTGTCAGATTTGCCGGTTGTTGATATGGGACTTGCTTATGCAGACCCAGATAGCAGTCCAGCGATAGTTGTTAATCGAGCAAACAGTGAGGTTAGCTTTTTAGAAATTGTAACACTCACCCCCGTAAGTCAATTTGCAAACCTGACCCTATCGGCTCAGAGCCTCAACCCCAACATAACCCTAGATCGACTAGAGTTGGTAGTTGATTCTCCAGGCACATTGCTCCAACAAACAACCAATGAAACAGTAGCAGTTTTAGATTTAGAGGCAAACATATGTGGACAGCTAATTTTTGCACACTCCACCCCAACAGTAACCAGCCGGTACTTACAAGATCGCGGTACCACTCAGCTATCCTATGCTATGCAAGATATGTCAGGGGTTGAGGTTCAGATTCTGGTGGGTATGTTTTCTGCAGCAAATATTGATCTGCAAAATCTGACAGGCATGGAGAGTCTTGAGCAGATTCTTAGAACCAATCTACAGACCCCCGCGGGTGTTCCCGAGTTAGCTATGACTATTTTTGATTACAGAGTTGCTCTGCAACAATACAATGTCTCATATGTTGTGAACCGCAATTTTGAATTAAATCCCAAATATGCCAATGACCCAGTATTTAGTTCTGTATTTATAAACAATAAAGTGGCCATCTTTAAGGTTGAAACAAACACTCACAATTAAGGATAGGCCACATTGCTAGATAAACTGACAAGGGAGAAAAAATTAGAGGTCGCATTTGTCAGCGGCTTTTCTTTGGTTGTGGTGGTTCTTTGTTATTTGCTCATATCAATGAATGGGTTAGTTTTGGGACTAGACCCCGCGGTTCATCTTCTAAAAGCGCAAATATTTTTAGAGACAGGTCAGATTCCATTAGATAACTCAGGCTGGGTGCCGCCGCTTTTTGAAATTCTAATAGCCATATGCAGCCTATTTGGTGGGACGCTAAACGCAGTGCAGATATTGGTTGTTGAGAAAGTTTTAGCAGTGATGGCAAATTGGTTGTTATTTCTCTCGGTTTATTTGGTTGGTAGTAAATTTTTTAACAAAAAAGTAGGTGCGCTCTCAGCTATTTTCATATCATTATGCTATCTGATTTATTTTCTCAACACCTGGGGCGGCTACACGACTGCGCTTGGTATGTCTTTTTTGCTTCTACTGTTTTATGTGTCGTATTTAGCAGTCAAACAAGTCAGCTATGTCGTGGTTATGTTTTTTGTTGCGTTTAGTGTTTTTCTTGCCCATCAGCTCAGCGCGTTTCTTGCCGCGGTAATTATGCTGCCGGCTATGCTTTTGTTGATGATAAAATTTAGAGGCGCCTATCTCAAAGCATTTCTCTTGACTGCTTTGGGGGGTATGCTTGCGTTCTTTATGTTTTACTATCCAGCCATCGCAAGCCATCTGGATGTGGTTATTTATCACATATTTTTTGGTAACAAAGCCTATGCGGTTGATATTCCATATACGAGTTTTGAGGCGTTTCTGCTCTACTTTGGTGCTATACAATTTCTCGCCCTAGCCGGCATAGCCATCAGCTATAGTCAACATAAAAAACAAAACAAGCGGATAGGGTTTGTTATTTTGTTGTTGAGTTTTTGTGTGCCGTTGTTTTTTGCCAAGTCCTACCTGTTGGGTTTCTATTTACCCTTTGAGTGGTTCACGTACTATTTGGCTCCACCTATAGCGATTTTTGGTGCTGTTTGCATGGTCTTTATTGGACAAAAAATTTTTGCAATGCTCAAAAAGGCAGATAAAAAACACAAAGTCGTTGCTGTGGGCTTAATTGTGGTAGTGGTGTGTCCAATATTTGGTTTGCAAGTCTACAACACCTACAGCCAAGTAATGGTAGCGGGTGCGTTTAACAATAGAGCGGATATGCGCACCTATGAAGCCGCAACTTGGGTTAAGCAAAACTATCCCAGTGAGATCATCGTTGTTACGTTAAATCCCGGTGAGTGGTTTGCAGTTTTCTCAGACAACCCAGTTATTGCTCAGACCTACCATTGGTATGGTGCAAACCCAGTTGCTGATGCAGTTCTAAATCTACACTATGAAATTCAAGGACCCCAAACCATGCTAAGAACCTATGAGCAAAACGGCAATGTCACAAGCGAAAACTATGTCTACATAAATCAGCTATGGAACAGAGTAGCCTATTTGTCACTATCCAAAGACACCTTATCATTTACCCAAAACGCAGTAAACCATACCGTGGCACTCTGCGAACTGACCAAAACTGTAACTCTAAACAACTCTTTTGAGGAAAAATCAGTAGAGTTCACCTACTATAACAACCAAGTAGTTCTAACTCAGACAATACTTTTCCAAAAAGACGCCTATCCCCTCAATGTCTCATGGTCTATCACACCTCTAAACGGAGAGATAACCAATGCGCAATTGGTGCTAAGCACTGATTTTGATCTTGAATTCTATTTCGATAAAGCCCAAATACCGCAATTCATGGAATGGACTAACCCCTGGGATATGCCCACAAAAACGACACCTAACAAAGGCTGGGTAAGTGTCAACTTTTCAAGCTCAGAACTAAGCGATCACTACATTGGGTTCTATGATCAAACCAAACAAACCGCCTTTGCGCTCAACTTTATTGATGTGCCTGATTTGGGTAGTATTGATGCATTAGCTAATCGCCAAATCAATGCCATAAGCTACCAATATAATTTTAAAGAAATCGGAGTCAACCAAACGGTGCAGTGTCAATATCAAGTTTTAGCAGTTACAAAAGACAGCTATCCAGCCCTTCAACCAAACGAGTTAGCAAATTTGTTTACCCTCAAAGTTGATCAATTCACCCCCTCAGTCCACAATTACCAAGAATACATTGCTGAAAACAACATCAGCTTGATTGTTTATGATAAAACCCAATTCAACCTACAAACTTCCTCAGCACTAAGTGAGATATTTTTACCCGACCTTGCCCAGTGTGAATTTTTAGAGTTGGTTTACTCAAACAGCAAATACGATATTTTCAAAATCTTAGACAGCTACAATCAAACACATATTTGGAAATAGCACAAAGGACACAAAGAGTTATTTGCGTTTGGATAGGCGCAGATGGAGGTTGTGTATGGTATCGTGAACTTGTTTGTTGTTATAGAAACATGAGGGTTGGTTGCACAGATACCCTAGTTGGCGTCTGGCAGCTATGTTTTTGGATTGTTTTCTAAAAGTTTGATATTTTTCTGATTTCCAGAGGGTTTTGAAATTAGTTTCTGCAATGTTGCCAATAAGAGCGTTGGGGGTACGCTCTTGGAAACAGCAGGGGTAGAGGTTACCATCGGCATCTATTACACAAAAGAGCCAGCCAAAATAACAAGGCATATGCGCTTCGGTGGGGGTTTTTTGTGCGCCTGTCCACTCAGACCACTCCATGTCTAGGTGGATGTTGTGTTTTTTTGCGATTGTTAGGGCTTGTTGTATGTACTGTTTGGTTTCTTCTTCTTGTTGGGGGGTCAGTTCTAATTCGTCAAGGATTTCTTTTGTGACCGAAATAAAGCGCTTAATCTGAACGTTTTTGACACCAGTTCTATGCGCTATTTCTATGAATTGGAGAATGTCTTGATAGTTTCGGTTGCAAACCACCATGGAGAGTCTTATACGGGGAAATGGTGTATGTTTTGCGGCTTTTAGGGCCTCGATGTGGGTAACCATGGCTACTATTTGGTGGTATGTAGCTTCAGTTTCGGTTGTATGTATTTTGGGATAGGTTTGAGGGCAGCCTGCATTTAGGCTAATATTTAGATAATCAAGCCCTAAATCAACTAATTGTTCAGTGTTTTTTGGGGTTAACAGTGAACCGTTGGTTATTACAAAACATTGTAAATTGTTGGCTTTTGTGTAGCGTATTTTCTCTATTAGGGTTGTATCTAGGAAGGGCTCTTCGATATTGCCAATCAAGATTACCTTTGTGCCCAAGGCGCTTAGTTGGCTTACCAGTTTTTGGTAAACATCCACACTCAAATAATCTAAACCGCTCACTTGGGGGCGTTTCTTTTTTACAAGCGGAGAAAACCACTCGCAGAAAACACAGCGGTAATTACACTGATATCTATCACCCACTGTTGCAAAATAGGGACCTACAAAGGTTTGGGTGGTTAGTATGCCTGCAAATGCTTTTGCTTTATACCAAAGGCTCATGTTTTTGCTATCAAGGAAATGCTCGCTCAAAGTTAGGTCACCAGTTTTTTTACCAGTTCCCATCTACTGAGATAGGCAATATCAAAAGATAAGCCAACACCTTGCTTGCCCTTGGCCACATCTACCAGAGGCAGAACATGAGTTTGTCCTTTGCTTAGAAAAGCATTCAAGACTGAGAGGTTGTGTCGGATATAGAGCAGATGAAACTCAAACACTCGCCCAGGCCCAGCACATTCCAGCAACACCTCGGTTGCATTGCTCTTTAGCAGGGCTTGATCTTCGAGATAGATGGGTAGCTCTACAAAATCGTAGCCCTCTATGCGTTGCAGGGGTTTTTCAGCCTTTATGTTAGATACATACTTCAGGCCCAAATCCTGAGCCATATCGTAGAGATCTTTATTGGTAATCAGCCAAGGGGCTCTAAACCCCTCAACAGCTATGCCCAGATCTTTGTACACTGAAACGGAGTGGTACAAATCATCAGCCATCTCAGTGCGTGACATATTATAGGGAACATGTTTGTAGCCATGTAGGCCTATTTCGTGACCTGCTTTGCTTATTTGGAGTATTTCAGCCTTGTTTTGCATTGCACAAACCCCCGAAACAAAAAAGGTTGCCTTAACTTTGTGCCGTTCAAGGAGAACCAGTAGCTCGTGTAAAATATTTTTTATATTTGGAACAGTGGCCCAAGCCCAGATGTCTCCTTGCAGGCCCTTGAGATCTATAGGATTTGAGAGTAACCATTGAAAATTTGAAATCAATTCAGGCAGAGGCAAACTAGGTCACAAAGGCTAGCGTAGCAGATCTTATAAAATTAACTACAATCCTGCTACACAGCGTTGCTATGAAAACAATATTAGCCAACAAGAGATAAATTCAGAGATAAGATGCAAACTGAGGATAAACCAAAAATAAAGCACCGATTTCCACTGTTATTGTTGGTTATAGTCAGTTTTTCAGCCCTTTATCGGAGTTTACTGGTTTTCTTTGAGGGTTTTCCTCCCGGAGCAGACATTGGGCTCCATAACAGTCTTATGCATTCTATAACTCAGGGAGGCAACACCAATTTCTTATTTAACACCTATCATATGGGCGGCGGCAACTCCAATACGTTTCCGGGTTATCACATATTTGTTTCCAGCGTTGCCCTCTATACCGGCTTACCGGATTATTTTGCTCAGGCAATAGTTGTTATTCTTTTCTCGTCTCTGCTTGTGGCAACGGCGTTTCTTATAACCCGCAGAATTCTCAATGAATCCATCGCACTAATAGTTGCGTTTTTAGTGGGGATCTCGTATTATGATATTTTCATACTGCTCTGGTCAGGCTATCCCAACATCATTGCTTTGCTGCTTATTCCCTTGGTGTTTTATTTACTCTTAGAAAAAGACAGGTTCACACGCTTACCGCGCTTAACGGCGGCCGCGTTGCTTTCAGCGACGATTTTTCTCACCCATTCCTTGAGCAGTATAATGTTTATAGTGATAAGTCTGGCAGTAATTGTTGTTGGTCTTAGTTTTCCGCGCAAACTAGAGATTGCTCGAAGATATGTTTTGGAGTGGGGAGTTGTGCTGTTTATTGGCGGGTTGATTGTGTCGCCTTTTTTGATTCAAGCGGCGCCGATATATCTTGATTTGAATTCAGCGGTGTACACTGGGGGATTGCCTGATATTCAAGCGTTGCTTTTGCCCCTAAGATTGGTTCAAATAGAGTTTGTTTTGCCCTTCTTTGTTTGTTTTTTTGCAGGTTTTGCTTATTTTAAGTTTATGCAGAGAAAGGTTCGGTTTCCAGCGCTGCTTATCCTTCTCTGGCTGGGTATCTCTGTTGCGCTTACGCAGTCTTTTGTTGTGGGTTTCTACACTGATTATGAGCGGTTTCTCTATTTTGCAAATCTGCCCTTAATAATCATAGTTGGAACAGGCATTTTTCTTGTTACACAACAATTGGCCAAAGTCACAAATCGGTTTTTATCAGCTAAGCGTTTAACGCAGGTTTTCAATAAAACCCGTTTTCTAAGAAGCATACAATCCCATCTAACTAGGCAAACAGTAGTTGTCTTGTTTGCTACCCTTTTGTTATTTGGGGTTGTTTTTGGAATTCCTCATTTTTCCATGATGCCCTCAGAGGGGTTTGAAATGCGTAATCAGCTTCAAGTCATGGATAGATCAGGTTATGAAGCCCTGCAGTGGATTGGAAATAACACTCCAGTGGATTCGGTTTTTGTGGCTGATGCATTGTATGGGTGGTGGTTGGGTGGAGCACAAAGACCAACGGTGAGTGCGGTTGATCCCATCTTTCTAACTAACGCACGCGAGTTTCAACCAGCGCTTTTAGCCACGCGACTCCTTGATGCTAACTATTTAATTGACAACGGTTTGATTCAGTTAAGAGAAGACGGCTATGGAGCTAATCGGAACCCCGAGTTTTTAGTCAAACAAACAAATGAGTACTATCCGACAGCATTTCTTAGCTTTAACCATAACCAAACAGCGTTTAGCTACTATACAGCAAACAACAACCAACAAACCACAGAGCTCTCTGAGCTTACTATTAGAGAGATGGCACTTAAAACCAATGACACCACTGCAACACTAACCACCATACGGGGAAACGAGTGGGTAAATTTCACACAAACACTAACTGTTTATCAGGGCATACAGTTTGTCAATATAACGCAAGCCTTATCGAGCAACAATCTAGCAGTCGGTTTCACAAACATGGAACTATTGGCACAAACAAGAGGTACCATTACTGTAAACAAGGACCAATACGTAGCCATAGAAGACCCCTACACAAACATAGCGGGGCAACTGATTTTTGCCAACACACAACCCACAGTAACCCAAATAACAAATAACGCTTTCAAGCTGTGCTTTAATCTAACCACTCAATCACAAGTAGAAATCAATTTTTATGTGTCAGTTTTTGAGTACCTCCGCTATGACTCAGATCTAACAACTAAAACAGAACTTGAACAACTTTTTCTAAACAACACAAAGAGTTATACAGACAAAATCTCAGAAGACCCAATAGAGAGCTTTGATTATAAGCAGGCCCTCATTGAGCTAAATGTGGGCTATGTTGTTTTGCGCGATTACACACAAATTCAACGCTTTAGAAGTGACCCGACATTTCAGTTAGTATTTTACAACCAAAGAACCGCAATTTTCCAAGTCCGCCAATCCAGCTTATCTCCCTAACAACCCGCTTAAGGCTATACGTTTAACACCAAACAAACAGTATCATAAAATGCAAACTATCAAAAAGTTAGAACATATTAGCATTAGTAGTAGATTGCTAGGGGTGTAGTTGTTTTTCTATTTTCAATTTTTTTCTTCGGTTTCAAACATTTTGTGGGTTGATATGTGAATTTTGTTGTTGTATTATTGTGTTGTTAGTGGATTTAATCAAGTGAGTCCCTAAATCATCAACTAAGTGAATTACGTGTGCTGGCTGGTTAAGAAAGCATTATATGTTTCTATTATTTAGAAGTCCCCTCAGGCAATCCTCATGAAGATAACCTTAGTCAATCCGCCATATCCGCCCAGTGTGCATTCTCATCCGCCGTTTATACCGTTGGGTCTTGGATATCTAGCCGCTGTTGCTGAGAGAGCAGGTCACCAAGTCAAAATTATTGACTGTCAAGCCGAAAAGCTCAGCTATGACACTTTTCGGGATCGGATTTTACAAACGCCCTCTGATTTTATCGGTGCAACTGCCACTACCCTGCTCTACAAATCAGCCATGCAGATTCTAACCATCGCCAAAGAGGCCCAGCCAAGTGCCATCACTGCAGTCGGGGGGAGCCATGGCACGTTTTGGGATGAAAATACCCTAAGAGAATTCCCTGCGGTTGATCTTATTGTGCGTGGCGAGGGTGAGGAGACTTTGGTTGATTTGGCAGAAAAACTAGAAAGTCATCAAAACCTATCGGGTGTGTTGGGCATTACTTATCGTGAGGGTGATAAGATTTGCCGTACCCCTGATCGGCCCTACATTAAAGATCTTGACAGTATTCCCTTTCCAGCTCATCATTTGATGCCGCTTGATAATCTCAAACATAACGGCAAACTGCTCATTCCCTTGGTTAGCAGTCGTGGGTGTGTTTATTGGTGTGATTTTTGTAGCACGGTGCGCATGTTTGGCCGTGGGTATCGTATGCGTAGTGCGAAAAATGTTGTGGATGAAATGGAGTTTGTGCACCAAACCTATGGTGTAGATCAAGTTACTTTCTATGATGATGCTTTTAGTGTGGATCGGGAGCGTGTGCTTCAGATCTGCAAAGAGCTTCATAGTCGTAATCTTAAATTGATTTGGGACTGCGGCACCCGCGTGGACATGGTGGATCGGGAACTGTTAAAGACCATGAAAGATGCAGGATGCATCGCTGTTTGGATGGGTGTGGAGTCGGGTTCTGAGGCAGTTTTGAGTGCTATGAATAAGAGTATAAAATTAGAACAAACCCGTCAAGCCTACAAAACTGCTCATGATGTGGGGTTGATGACTATTGCTAATGTGGTTTTGGGTTTTCCAGGAGAGACTGAGCAGACGGCTAAGCAAACAATTCGTTTTGTGCAACAACTAAATCCAGAGGATGTGGGTTTCTATTTAGCCACACCCTATCCAGGGACACCTATGTATGATCAAGTTGTTAAAAATGGCTGGCTACGTGTGACGGATTTTGATAAATATGACACTGCAGGGCCCATCTTTGAGACGCCTACGATGAGTATGGAAAAGTTGGCGCAATTGCGCTATAAGGCCTATCAGCAGTTTTACCTGCGACCTGGCTATGTGCTACATATGATGCGTAAGGGCGGAACCTATGGGCGATCAGCTGTGAAAACATCGGGGGCATATTTGTTACGCGCTTTGCGCATCCGTCTCTCGTAGTTTTCGAATATAGGCGATAACTGCAAGGACCAGCACCATTAGGCTTAGTGAAACTGTTACGGAGGTAAAGTTGATGCCTATGGGGGAGAGGCCTAAGAACAATCCCAATAACCCTGTTAAGCCAAAGCTCAGAGCGACTGAGAGGACGAGTTCTTCGATGAAATCGAGTTTGTTTTTGCCGGTGAATAGTATGTTGACTAGGCAGTAGCCGGGTATGAATGCGATGAATGTGAAGCTAAAGATGTAGCGTGGGATGAGGTTGTAGGAGAATTCTACGTCGTTTGGAACTGGGAGGAGGTAGGTTACAAGCAGGGTTAGGGCTGTGAAGATGAGAATTATTGCGAGCCATTTGAGGGGTTTCAAGTTAAATACTCTAAAAAAAATAAAAAGAGTAGGAAGGGAATTTTACATGAAAGCTTTGTAGATCGGGTGGGTTTCGTCGGTTGGTCTTGTGCCTAGTTCTGCGCCGATGGATGCGAGGTATGTGTCAGTGATTGCTACTGCTGGGAAGACCCATTGTGCTTGCTCGATTGGTCCGGTCATGAGCCAGTTGGCGCCTGCCATTTGCATGATGGTGTTGGTTGAACAGACGGTACCTTTGCGGAATTCTTTTTCAAAGCTTGATTTAACCCAGCCCATGGTTGTGACAAGGTTACCGCTTCCTAGACCTACAGGGTGACCATACTTTTCTTTCATGATTGGTATGGCGCGTACAGATGAACCCATGTCTGGTTCGAATGCGGGAACTGCTGTGTCGACGAGTGGTTTTGTAATACCGGCTCTATCAGCCATAGCTAGTGCTTCGACTAGAACGTTCATTTTGCCTTCAAGGGTTGTGTCTTTTGGATCGTCTGCTAGAACAATGGACATTTTGATGCCGCTTTCTTTGAGGTTTGCAAGTTCTGCTTCGGTTACGCCTTTATAGATAGAGTTGTAGATGCATCTGTCAGTTAGACCCATCTTTTTTGCCAAGTTTGCGGCAGCCATACGGGTCTTTGGACTCATTGCGTCGAGCATGAGTGGGGCGTCGGTGTGTGAGGGGATAAAGTCGATGTATTTTTCAAATGCAGTTTCGGTTGTGCCGACGATGTCTAGTGCAAACTTTACGCCGGTGATATCGCTTTGGGTTTGGATTATGTTGATAACGTCTTCAGCTGCTTTTTGGTCAAAGATACCTTTGTTGGCATCTGTTACCATCTTTTGGCCTAGCCAGAAGATTGAAGCAATCAGAAAAGTTGGGTTTTCGCCTGGTTGACCGCCAATTTTGGCGTTCCCAATATCGTATGTTTTTTGTGGGGTATTGAATATAAATGACATCTAGGTCACTTCTACGATTATTTCTTGATTGCTTTCTTTGCGAGTTCTGGTGCTTCTTCTTTGTTTTTGCCAAAGAATGCGCCGAATTCGTCTGCATCTTCTTTCTTGACTGCGGCGCCGCCCATGATAATGCCGACTTTGTCTTTGAGGCCTGCTGCTTTTAAGAGTTCATCAAGTTTTGCTAGGTTGTTTTTTGCTGGGACAGTGTTGACTGAGAGTGCGATTAGGTTTGCATTGTTTTCTTTTACTTTGTCGATAAATACTTGGGGTGCAACGCTTTTTCCGACGTCAATGGTTTTGAAGCCTGCGCGTTTTAGTGTGCGGCGGACTGCTTCTTTTGCTGTGTCATGCATGTCTGGTTCGATGTTGCCGATAACTACTATACCTAATGGATTCTCTGGTTCTGGTGGTTCTTTTTCCATCATAGATTTAAGCCATGACATATTAAACACCTTTTTCCTGTTTGTATACTCTGGGCTTTTTATACTCGAAATCCATATTTAACCTTTTACCAACAACAAATCAGACGATGTATCTCAAGCGGTAAAGTAAATGCTACAATCGACCAGAAACTATATCGTGGTACTTGCCATATTTGTGTTCGCGTTTGTGTATCGGATGCTTTTGCTGTTCTGGTCGGGATTTCCGCCGGGTGCAGACATTGGACTACACAACAGTGTCATCTACTCCATCACCGGCTCAGGACCCACCGATTTTCTCTACAACTATTATCACATAGGCGGGGGGGTCTCACTAACTTTTCCAGGCTATCATATTTTCACAACAAGCACCATACTACTAACCGGCCTGCCTGAATACATAGCACACGCAGTGGTTGTGGGTCTCTTCTCAGCACTAACCGTAGTATGTGCATTTTTGATAACCAAAAAAGTCTGGTCCACCCCCGCCGCTTTTATCGTTGCATTTTTAGCAGTGATTTCACGCTTTGACCTTGAGATGCTGTTTTGGGCAGGCTACCCCAACATCGTAACCCTTATGCTAATTCCCTTAACATTTTATCTCTATATCCAAAAAGACCGCTTCTCCAAAGTGCCATTTCTAATTGCCACCTCAATTTTAACGGCCACCCTGTTTCTGACCCATTCGCTAAGTGCCGCTATGTTTGGAGGCATAACTGTGGGAGTGGCATTGTTTATTTTGCTCTTCCCCAAAGCGTTTCAAACCACAAGAAAAACTGTGTTTTACTGGATACTATCGATAGTTTTGGGGGCAGTTTTGGTTTTGCCGTTTTTGATCAAGGCAATTCCAGCCTATCTAAGTGAGTATGGTTCAAGTGAGATTGCTGGAGCCACCCTCTCGGCTCAGCTATTACCGTTAGATATTGTGTTGCCGCTCTTTGGAGCGGTTATTGCTTTTTTTGTATTCTCTAAGAAATTCTACAAAAAAACCCTCACCTTGCCCGCGTTCTTTCTCTCTATGTGGGTGTTTCTGCCTCTGATTCTAACTCAGAGCTACTTAGTGGGCATTCCTGTTGATTATAATCGGTTTATGTATTTTCTTATCCTGCCGGTATTGGTGTTTATAGCGGTGCTAATTGATTTTGGTTCAGCGTTTTTTGCCAAAACTCTAAACACCTACCTAACTAAATGGCAACAAGTCCCAAAACGCCTAACCGCCGCCCTGACCACAAAACGGCTCTACTCAGGGTTTATAGCGTTCTTTTTGCTATTCTCCTTTATAGCATTACCCATCTTTATGACACCTGACCTTGAGGTGGGCCACACACTCCAAGATTTCTATCAGGCCATGACCCAGCCGGGTTGGGAGGCAATTCAGTGGGCCAAAACAAACACCGCCCCCAATGCCGTTTTTGTGGCGGATGCATGGTATGGCTGGTGGTTTAGCGGATTTGCCCAAAGACCCACCCTTAGCGCGGTTGATCCGCAGTACCTAACCGTTAATCGAGAAGTCGATAACGCAACATTTGCCCGAACGCTTCTTGACACCAACTATGTAATTGATAACGGCTATCTTCAAGTCCGTGATGATGGCGGATATCTAGCCCGCCACAATCCCCAAATCCTAGTCGCACAAAACTGGACCTACTATACCTATTCATTTTTTACTTTCAATAGTGAAAACACAAAAATCGAATACCAACTCAACGGCAAAACTCAACCAGCCCTTAGACTCTCAGAACTTCCCGTAAAAGACATGACCATACAAAGCGATGAAACCCAAGCAAAAATAACAGTAGTACGCGGCAACACCGACTTTGACTATACGCTCTCAACAACACTTTATCGCAACACACGATTTGCTAATTTAACCTCAACACTAACCAGCCTCCATCCAGAGGTGGTCTTTAATCGAGTGCATATCGATGTTGAAACCACAGGCTTTCAAGTACCCCACAACAACAAAGCCACCATTGCTCTAGTGGAGACCGGTACCAAAGCCTTTGGACAGCTAATTTTTACCACCCCCCCTGAAGATGTGGATCTTATCACAATAGGTGACTCAGAGGTTGTGAAAGTTATAGAGCTGAGCTATTGTTTGGGTGATCAACCCCAAGGAGAAATCCAAATACTCTCAGGCGCCTACTCGGCATCTAATAAGCCAGACCTATACACCAACCCCACAACCATAAACAAAGCATTTAGCCAAATAGTAACCGATAATCTAGTTACGGCATTAGAGCCTATGGAAAAAGACCAAGCCTTGTCCATCTTTGATTATCGTTTTGAGCTGCAAGCCAGAAGCGTCTCCTATGTTATCTGTCGTCTAAGTGATCCAACAGAAGCCAAAATCACACCCAAGTTTCGTCTTGATCCAACCTTTAGCCTTGTGTTTATTAACAAAGAAGTTGCAATCTTTAGAATAAACGGGGATCCAAACCAAGATTGAACCCAACCGCCGCAATACAAACCCTGCTAAACGATAAAAAGAAACTTGAACTGGCATTCATAACAGTTTTCTCAGCGGTTATTATAATTCTCTTCTACTCCATCCTATCGATGAATGGAGTAATTTTGGGTAATGATCCATCAGTACATCTTGAGAAAGCACGCATATTTCTAAACACCGGACAAATCCCCTTAGGCAACCTAGGCTGGACTCCCCCGCTCTATCAAATTGTTTTGGCTATGTTCATATCGCTAAGCGGTGCAAGCGACATCGGACAACTCATCTTTCTAGTCAAGATCCTAGCAGTTATTGTTGACTGGCTTATGATCATGTCAGTCTATCTGCTCACCTCTCGAGTCTTTAGCAAAAAAACCGGCGCCATCGCCGCAATTTTATTGTTATTCTGTTTTCCAGTCTTTGAACTCAACCAATGGGGCGGCAGCACAACCGCCTTGGGCATAGCATTTTTGATGCTACTGCTAATCTATTTGCCCCTAGCAATTGAAAAATTCGGCTACCTCATGGTCACCTTCTTTGCTGCATTCTCAGTCATGATGGCCCACCAACTCGCAACCTTTGTAGCCGTACTGGTGTTAATCCCAGTGCTACTCTATATGCTCAAAAAATCCAAAGGCAAAACCCGAGGCGCCTACCTAAAAGTCATAGCCGCACTGGTCCTTGGAGGAGGCATAGTCTTTTTCCTCTACTATTTTGGCGCCATGATAGGCTATCTAGGCGTAATGCTAGAACATGTATTTTTTAGCCAAAAAGCCTACGCCTACCAAATAGGCGCCACCACTCTAAACGCGTTTATAGTCAACTTTGGATTTATAACGCTTCTAACCATCGCAGGGGTATATTTTGCCTACAAACAACTCAAAACTCCCAAACGCACAGTATATTTCATAGGTCTGCTCTTTGCACTAATTGTGCCCTTTATACTGGCCCAATCACACCTCTTTGGCCTCTATCTACCCTTCCAGTGGTTTATCTACTACCTCACACCGTTTATGGCCATTTTTGCAGCAGTCACAGTTGCCTATGCCGCACAAAAAATACCACGCTTTTATGCCAACCATCGAGCCCAATTCCGCAAAACCTGGGTTAAAGTAGCCACCACAGGTTTGATTGTGGTAACGTGTTTGGCGGTGGGGGTTCGTTCAGATGTTGTGTATGGGAAAATAATGGAAGCCGGCACATTCTATGCCACCACCGACATAAAAGCCTACGAAGCAGGCATCTGGCTAAGAGACCACTATCCCGGAAACCAAACCGTAGTAGTTACCGAGATTCCAGGATTTTGGTTCCAACAATTCTCAGATAAACCCGTGATTGCCCAAACCAACCCCGTTATCCAAAGAAACCTAATCACAGAATCCGTTCTAACGCTCTCCTATGAGATAGAGCATCCCCAAACTTTGTTAAAAGCCTATGGAGCAAAAGGAGACACCACCGATGAAGGCTATGTCTCTCTAGATCACGTTTGGCACCGAGCGTCTTATAGCGCAACTAATGGGGACTTTTTGTATTTCACCCAAAACGGCAATGAACACCAACTGCCCCTCTCAACCCTTAGCAAACAAATTACCTTTGAAAATCAAACCGGCAATGAAAAAATCAGCTTTATTTACTCCAACGAAAACTTTACCATAACTAAGACCCTGCAAGCTCAAAACAGTATCTGCCCCCTAGATGTCTCATGGACAGTTACACCTCAGATAAGCGGGGTATCTAATGTTACACTGTATTTGAGCACGTTTTTTGATCTTAGCTTCAACTTTGATAAAGCCCAAATCCCCCAAGTTATGGATTGGGTTAACCCCTGGGATGCAGATAGCAACAGAGTAAACAAGCAAGAAACCGGCAATCCCCAAACCGATTGGGCAGTTGCCAGCTTTTTAAACACTGATCTCAAAAATGGCTATTTAGGCCTCTATGATAGCCAAAACGACATCGCCTACGCCTTCAACTTTACCGACCGCCCACAGTGGGGAAATATTGGGGCTTTAGCAAACCGCCAAATCGATGCGGTGCGATTCCGATATTCATTTAGCAATGTCGAGGTTAATCAAACAGTGGCATGTTCCTATCAGATCTTAACACTCGCAAAAAATAGCTACCCCCAACTCAGTCCCAACAACTTGGAGAGTATGCTTAGCGAGCTAATGCCCGAAATTACAGTAGTGACCCGCGACTACAATGACGACATCCGCGAAAACAACATAGGCTTCATTGTCTATGATCGAAACCAACTCGATACCCAAATCATCAACAGCAAAATCCTACAACTCATCTACTCAAACGACCGATATGTCATCTTTAAGATCCAACAATAATCACCTTTTAACATAGAAACAGACAAAATCGGGTGACAGACAAAAATTTGTTGACCATACTACTAATATGTGAATTGGCAGAGAATGTTGGCGGGCCCGCTGGGATTTGAACCCAGGATTCTCGGCTCCGGAGGCCGATGCCTTAATCCGTGCTAGACTACGAGCCCACCCATCTTTCACAGAGGGTCTACCTTCAGTTTTGGGTTCTGTCTAATATGGGTTTTTGGGATTAAAATATAGAGCCAGTCAAGAGTTAACTGGTCTTTTTGTGAAATTTTTGAAGTTTTGGTTGTGTTCAAAAGCATATTTGCTTCCTAAAGTTTGAAACATCCCACAACAAAAATATCAGTTATAACTTGATAGAAGCAAAAATGTTCCGTTAACAAAAGATATAACTTACACTACAGGAATTAGGTTGAAGACGGATGCATGTTTGCTTTAAAACCCCAAGGCGCCGTTCCAACAAATCAAGCGTATTTAACGCCTGTTTTTTGGCGGATGGTTTTGAAATGGTGGTAGTGGAGGTTGTTTTATGTTGAGCTATGTGTGGGGTTTAGTGGTGTTTGTGGTGAGGTTACAACAGAAGAGACGAAAAGTGGGAGTGTTGATGTAGTATGCGAAATGTGTGTTTGGTGTTGGGTGTGGTGTTTGTGTTTTTGTTGGTTTGTGGTTTGTTTGTTGAGGTTTCTGTTTTGGGGGAGTCTGTGTCTTTGCCGGAGGAGGATGTTTGGGTTAAGCTTGCGCCGATGCAACAGGAGCGATGCGAGTTGGGTGCCGCAGTGGTGGAGGGTAAAATCTATGCTATGGGCGGTACTGTGGTAACTCGTCCACATTTTTTTCATACTGAGCGCGAAGTGATGGATACAAATGAAATGTATGATCCAGAAACTAACAGCTGGATCTACAAAACACCACTGCCGGCTCCTAGCAATAATTTTGCAGTTGCTGTTTTTGAAGACCAAATCTACTGCATAGGCGGTGATGGGTCAAGTGCGTTTAATTGGGTTTATAATCCTGTCTTGGACACTTGGGAGAATAGAACTGCTATGCCCTTTTCTCAGGAGAGGGCGCAGGCAAATGTTGTGGGTGGGAAAATATTTTTGCTTGGTGGCTCTAGGAATGGTTCTCTGAATTGGATCTATGATCCCCTAAATGATAGTTGGACTCAGGGGGCCTCGATGCCTAAGGGCTTTAGAGGAGCTTCCACTGTTTATAAGGATAAAATCTATGTTGTTGGTGCTTATGTTTATCCATACTACTGGGATGGTGCTGATTTTAATCTTACAAGTGAGGTAACAACCCTAGTCCAAGTGTATGATCCTGAAAAAGATGCATGGGCTGTGGCTGCAACGGGGGGTCCTTATTGTCTTGAGGGGCTTTTTGTCATATCCACCTCAGGGGTTTATGCTCCGCCAAAAATCTATTGTCTGTCCTATTCACAGTGGAGTGATATAGGTGGCTATATTTTTAGTGGGACTATTTATGAGAATATGGCTTTTGATTTGGAGACTAAGCGTTGGGAGCCTGTTGCTGGTTTGTCTGTGATGCGTACGGGTTTTGCTTTGGTTGTTGTGGATGATTTAGTGTATATTGTTGGTGGTTATAGGCCTGATTTGCCTTATTTTGATGGTTATAGCTTGCATCCTATTCCGCTTGTGTTGACTTTGGTTGAGCGGTATACTCCGTTGGGTTATGGGCGGGTTGCGCCTGAGGTTTGTGTTTTGTCTTTGGAGGAGGGGGGTGTGTATGATTTTGAGAATGTGCCCCTTGAGTTTGGTTTAAAGCATCCGGTGGTGTGGATGGGCTATAGTCTTGATGGCCAAGCTAACGTGACAATTGAGGGTAATGTTACTTTGTCGGGGTTATCCTATGGGCGGCATAGTGTGGTGGTGTTTGCGGAAGACAAATATGGAAACATTGGTGCTTCTGAAACCATAACTTTCTCTGTTGTTAATGGGCCTCTCTCGATGTTTTTTATGGGTGCTGTTGTAGTTACTGTTGTTGTTGCTGTTGTTGTTTGTGGGGGTTTGTTGTTGTTTTTGCGGAAACGTAGATAGTAAGTCTTTTCCGGATGGGTTGAATTGAGATTATATTGTTGCTGTTTTGTGTAGTCGATAATTAAAAACAACATCATTTTTTCCATGCAATCGAAGCCTTTATTCTTAAATAACAAGCAAAGCAGGCAATACACATGAGAAGAATTGTTGCATCAATGACACAGAGCTAAATTAACGCGAATACAAAAAAGAGAGGACGGTAGATTTGTTTTTATTGCTTCTCTTTATTTTTAAAAATGAACAATAATACCCCTGCCACAACAACGCCTGCAGTTGTTCCAACTAATGCACTAACAAGAACCATATTATCTGCAGGAGAGTCAGAATCAGATAATGCAGGACCGTTATAGCCAATGGGTACATATTGCGCATTTACAGCTGAAGACGCTATTTGGCCGTCGGTTCCTAGGAGTGCTCCTCCGATTACATATAAAACGTCATCAAGAACAGCTACGCCAAAATTTAGTCGAGGTGTTGGATCTTCTTTGACCTGTTCCCACACCCCACTTGATGGGTCATAAGCCGCTATATAACTTATTGGATTAAAAAATATAGTGCTACCACCACTTAGGACATAGATTTTTTGAGGAGCAAAATGGCCCAATGTTGCTACCGCAACAGCGCGGCCAAATGAACTATTATTGTTGTTTCGGTCCTGTTTTACTTCGCTCCACTTATCTGTTTTTTGATCATAGCTCAGGACTCTGAGCGCTTCGTCAAAATAAGTAATAACTATTATCTGATTGTCTATCACAGCTGAATAACTATCTGGATCAGAGTCAGAGGCTTTGGGTAGAGAAGTTTTTTGAGACCAAGAATCAGTAACTGGATCATACACATACAGAAGACTAGAGACTATGACGAAAATTTTTTCATCCACAACATGGGCCTGCAAGTTCGGTCCGCTAATGGTTAGGGGTGTTTTAGTACTCCAACTATTAGAAGCTATATCATAGACCTCATTTACCACAAGATTATCCAGCAAACTGCTCGCTTTATTGTAGCCATATCCGCCTATGCAGTAAATTTTGCCGTCACAAGCGGCGATAGCAAAACCTTGGCGTGGAGTAGGCATAGAGGCCAAAGTAGTCCAGGTATTGGACTTTGAATCATAGCCCTCATTAGTACCCACATAATTATTCTCACTATTAGTAGCAACACCAAATGCGAGATTTCCGCCAATAGCATAAATTTTGTCATCCACCGCCACAACTCCCAAATCAGATCTAGCTTGATTCATAGGAGCCAGCGTAGTCCAAGAATCATCAACAGCCGCTGATACTGAAACAGGACTAAATGTGGTTACAAAGGTTCCACTTATGAAAAGAAAAATCAACACAAATGAGACATGTTTATTCATTCATAGCCAACCCTAAGTGATAGTTTGATTACTCTTGGATTAGGGTTTCGTTTAGCCACCAAGCTTTTTTCTTGCCTGAGCGTTCGCCTGCATAGTATTCGATGATGGATTTACCGGCTTGTTTTTGGCTGGTTTTCTCGATTCTTTGCAGACGGTTTAGAACCAGCCAGCGATTGGTTTTTAGGTAGTCAGCTATTTCGGGGGTGGTGGCGGATTTGTAATTTAGAAGGTACTCAATGATTTGGCGGTCGACTTCGTCTTGGGCGTATTGGTAGGGGTTGATTTTGCCGTGTTGGAATGTGAGGATGTCAAGATCGTTTAGGTATTTTTGGATTTGACCGAATTGTTCTTCTAGTTGGGTTAGGCGTTGTTGGAGGGCTAAGAGTTTGTCGGGTTTGGGGGTGGTTTGGAGTTTTTCTGCTATGGCGTCGCGGATAAAGGTGCTACGGTCACCTTCGGGGATACGTAGGGCGAGTTCTTGGTAGATTTCCTCAGCTAATTTGACGGTGACAACGCGTAATTCGGGCATGTTTGATTCTTTAGTGTTATGTGTTGCGTTATTATTTTATTTTCCCCAAAATTGTTTGTGGGAACTTGAAAGATAGCAACAAGGCATTTATTATAGAAAAACAGATAAAAGTACGGTAAAAACACATGACGGATTGGTCGAAGAGTGACTTATTGATTTTAGCCTTTGATCACAGGGCATCGTTTATCGAGAAATTATTTGGAATCAAGGGTCGGCCTCCAACGGCTGAGGAGAAACAAAGCATCCAAGAAGCCAAACAAATAATTTTTGAAGGCTTCAAGTTGGCGCTTCAAAAAAAGGTTCCTAAAGAAATTGCGGGGTTGTTGGTTGATGAAGAGTTTGGATCAAATATTCTTCGGGAAGCCAAACAACAAGGGTTCCAATTTGCTATGCCGGCAGAAAAATCTGGTCAGGACGAGTTTGACTTTGAATACGGTGATCAATTCAGCAATCATATTGAGGCGTTTGAGCCGACTTTTCTAAAGGTGTTGGTGCGCTACAATCCTGAGAGTGAAGCCACACTCAATATGCGTCAGTTACAGCGCCTTAAAAAACTCAGTGATTATCTTATAGCGACCAATCGACCGTTTCTCTTTGAGCTTATCGTGCCCGCTACCTCTGAGCAACTAGCCAAGTTGGGCGGATCAAAAGAAAAATATGATATCGAGTTGCGGCCGCAACTGATGGTTGAGAGTATAAAACAAATCCAAGACAGTGGAGTTGAGCCGGCGATTTGGAAACTCGAAGGGGTCGATAAGGCTGAGGCGGCCAAAGCAGTTGTTGCACAAGCGCAGAGCAATGGGCGCAAAGCAGGCGTCATCACCCTAGGGCGCGGCGAGTCTAAAGAAAAAGTTCAGGAGTGGCTCAAAGTAGGCGCCAGCATACCCGGTATTATTGGGTTTGCAGTTGGACGAACCATATTTTGGGATCCCCTAGTCGAATTTAGAGCCAACAAACTAGATAGGTCTCAAGCGATTGAAAAGATTGCTCAGAATTATATTGAATTTGTAGATTTATGGCAAACTCAGAGGAAGAACTAACATGACATCTCTTAGATCATTATCTCCATCTCTAACGCGTATAACCATAGCTGGAGCCGTGGGAGCAGCACTTCACATAGGCAAAGGTGACTCTGATAAAGTAGACCAAACCGCGCTGGACTTCTCTCGAGCGGTTCTCAACCAAACCGAGGTAGACGGCGAGGTCATCTGCTGTGAAGGCCCCAAAGACAATGCGCCGGCCTTTAGTTACAAAGAAAAAGTCGGCACCGGCAATGGCCCCAAAGTCGAGTTTGTCATCGACCAAGTCGATGGCACCACCGCCACCTCCAAGGGCAAAAAAGACGCCATATCAGCATTAGCCTGTGCACCCGCGGGATGTCTCCAAGTACTACCCGATGATGGATACTACTTTAAAATTGCCACCGATGGCCAATCCAGGGGCAAACTATCGGCTGATATGACCTTTGAAGAAATTGTGCAGACCGTCGCAAAAAACAAAGGCTTAGACCTATCCAACTTTACTGTAATCATGCTCGAACGAGAACGCCACCTAGGCCTGCTTGAACGCCTAAGAAAAATGGGCGTGCGCCTCATCTTGATAACCGATGGCGACATCGCAGGCTCCATAGTCACCTGCCTACCCAATTCTGGCATCGACTTGCTAATAGGCGCAGGCGCAGGAGCTGAGGCCACCATCGCAGCCACCGCAGTCAAATGTCTAGGCGGCACCATGCTAGTCAAAGTCTGGCGCGACAGAAAAGACGACGCCAACCGACTAACCCGACTAGAAGCCGCAGGAGTCGACGTAAACAAAACCTACACCGAAGACGAATTAGCAAAAGGCAATGAAATGATCTTTGCAGCATCAGGCGTCACCAAAGGCGAAATGCTCGACGGCGTCAGATTCACACCCACCGGAGCCATCGTCAAATCGATGTGCACAAGACTCCCAAGCGGAAGCGTCGAGTGGTCAGAAACCAACCTCAAATTCAAAGGCCACCCCGTCTACAGCCACATAACCTAACTTTTCTTTTTATCTTCTTCTTTCTTTTCAGCTCTTTTTAATTGTTGCCATAGAAATCAGACCAACATAGAGGTCTGGGTAACCAATAAAATAGGGTAGGGTAGCGCGTTAGTGGTGATGGTGGTGAGAGTGGTCGTGTTCGGTTGGGAGGAGGGGTATGTCTGCGAGTTTGGCGAGTTCGATGTAGCGTTGTTTTGTTATGGTTTGGAGTTGGTTGCGTAGTTCGTTGCTTGGGAGGTTTTTTTGTTTGAGCAGGATTGTTTTTTTGACGAGTTCCTCATCGCCTAGGTGACTAAACCAAGTTTCAAAGTCACCACGGGTTAGGTGAAATTCAATTGAGGTGAGGTCGACTTTTTCGAGTTTGGTGGTGAAATCCCGCAGATTATGAGCATGAATGTGGAGGGGTTGGTTGTCTGCTGTATAAAAGTTGAAGGCTTTATCGTGGGGTGCGTATGCGAGAATGGTTTCTGCTTTCTCTTTGGTAATCTCAGGTATGCCCAGGATTTGTTTGCCGCTTTTTGTTAGGGTGTAGTGGTCTTTTTCATGCAGATCTACATAGCCCATGTTTTGGAGGCCTAGGAGGTTTATGGTGACGGGTTGGAGTTCTTTTTGGATATCTTGGGCTATATCTTGGGCTGTTTGGGGGTGAAGATTTAGTAGCATGGAGGAGAGGATTTCTTGTTTGATAGGGGAGAGACTCATAGCAGAACCTACCAATTATAGGGTTGTGGGAGTTAATCAAACTTTTCTGTGCCTGTGGGGTTGGCGTGGGGGTGGGTGGGGTGGGGTAAGGTTTTTGTAGTGAGGTTTCTTTTTGTTTGGTGGTGGCTTGTTTGAAACTTGCGGTTTTTATCTACGAGTTTCCTCCCAAGATTGTTGGTGGGTTGGGTACTTATGGTGCGGAGATTACTCGTCGGTTTGTTTTAAATGATCATGATGTTACAGTTTTTACGATGAATGATGATGGGGGGTCGATGCCGGTTCGTGAGATTTGGCGGGGTATTGAGGTTCATCGGCCGCTCCATATTGATATTTCTGATTCGTTGCCTGATGTTATTTCTGAGGATATTAGGAAGTGGGGTCGGGGGCAGCGTTTGTTTGGTAAGTTGATGGTTTATAATTATCTCTCGGCGGCCAAGTTGATTAATGAGTTAATTCGCCAAGAGGGGATGCACTATGATGTGGTGGTGGCGCATGATTGGCTCTCAGCTATGGGAGGCACCACAGTTAAGCGCGAGACGGGGTTGCCGTTTGCGTTTCATGTGCACTCAACTGAGAAGGGGCGAACCATGGGTACGGGTTCAGGTGTGGTTAGTAACATTGAGTTGCGTACTGCCAAGATGGCTGATATGGTGGTTACAGTTTCTTATGCTATGAAAGATGAGCTTATCGGGTTGGGTTTTCCAAGGGAAAAGATTCAGGTCAGCTACAACGGGGTGGATCCTGAGAAGTACAATCCCGCAAACGTATCCAAAGAAGACATCGCGCGCCTGCGTGCTAAATATGACATAAAACCCGATGACCACATGTTGCTCTTCATAGGCCGCCTAGTCGGGGTGAAGGGGGTGGATAAACTGATTTTGGCTATGCCGCACATTCTATCGAAAATGCCTCAAGCCAAGTTGGTTATTGTGGGTGTGGGTGATCTGCAAGAATATCTCACCAATCTTACGGCGATGACCAAGATGGGGGAGTATGTCAAGTTTTGTTTTGATTTTATCCCCGAAGAAGAACGCATTCTTCACTATGCTGCCTGTGATATTGCCGTGTTTCCTAGTTTTTATGAGCCCTTTGGTATTGTTGCGCTGGAGGCTATGAGTATGGAAAAACCTGTGGTTGTGGGTGCCTCAGGGGTGAGTGGGATGCGAGAGATTGTTATTTGTTGTGGGCCAGAGCAGTGCGGCTACCACATTGATCCCTTTAATCCAAGTGATATTGCCTGGGGCGTAACCAGCGCGCTTGAGACAAATAACTGGGCCACCAAACTAGGTAAAAACGGCCGAAAACGCGTCTTAGCAGAGTTTACGTGGAACAAAATTGCAGAAAAAACTGTGGAACTCTACCAAACCATCACCAAACGCTAACCTAACCGTAGTAGATAATGCCCTTGCATTTACAGGTCTTTATGGCAGGGTATTTTCTTGTGGTTGTGGAGTTGTTGGCAAAAAAGCACATAAAGCTCGCTGGGTTTTTTGTGTGATTGATTGTTATGGCTGTGAGTAAGAAGGATCTTAGGAAAATGTTTCCTAATCTCTATCGTGAGCTGGAAGGGGGAGAAAATCAGGTACCCATTGAGGGAGTTTGTGAAGCTGCAGAAGCGGCAGAGCGGGAAGCTTGTGAATGCGGCGAAACCCACCAGCATCATCATCAGGAGATAGAGAAGTCACCACAGCGGACTCTGGTGCCAGATAAATTACGTGCGTTTAATCCAGAGGCGGTGGATTTTTTGCGTCGATGCGATACGGTGGAGCAGGCGGAGGAAATTATTTCGTATCTGCAGCAAAAAGGTGAAATTACCCAAGAATACGCTGAGGAGTTGCGGAGTCAGCTTCGAAGAGATGGCGTGCGGAGTTTTGGTTCTAAAAAAGAGGAGAACTATTACTTCCACCAAGCCGGCATATTCTAACAAACTCAAATGGCCAGCAGAATTGGCACTTAGCAACTTAGGCTCATCATCTGTTCAGCAGTTCAGGTTTAGTCAAAAAGCAGAAGCCAAAGAAGGTCGTTTAGGGGGTGTTCTGGGTGTTTGTTGAGTAAAAGTAGTTGTGCTGTTTTGGGGTTGCGTTGTCTATAAGAGAATTAGTTGTTGTTGCTACTATTGTTGGTGTTTAGGTTTTTGTTTGGGGTTTGGGTTCGTAGATGACGAATTTGTTGGATTCTTCTTTGACGGCTAGGTGGTGTTCTTTGGTTATGGTTTGGATTTGGGTTTTTGTTTCGTTGTCTAGAATTGTTTGGATGTGGACTTGGTAGCCGATGGAGAGGGGGTCGTTGGCTGGAGAATTTATGAGGGTGATAGCGTCAGGGCACATTTGTCGGCAACAATTGTTTATGTCTTTTAGACACGCAACTGCTTCATCTCGCTTCATTTTGCAAGTCACTAAACTAACTTGTCACGCGTTTCAATATAAATGTTGTCATTTCTATACATCCACAGTAATTCTTAATATGATTTTCTACAGGAGCCATGCAATCAAATAATCAAAAGCAACTATTTAGTCAGACTCTTGATATACTTTATAATAAGCTGCGGCTGAGCCAAAGCCGTCCCCAAAGCCTTCCTAGGATGCTTAAGATGATTTACCAACGAGAGCCGCCTATACTGAGCAAGCGCCGCAAACGCGATCGCCTTAACATCCTCAGGAACAAACTCCTCGGTCGTAATAAGGGGCATACCACTGGGCTGACGCGCCGCCGCAAACGCATCCCATGACAAATCAGCCGCAATATAACCCTTGGTTTTGCAGAGCTCATAGAGAGGCGTCCCATAGGAAGGCGTAGCCATAAACAAATGCATGCCCACATCATATTTACGCTTCAACCCCAGCGCAAAATCAACAGTGCGCTGCATATTCTGCTTAGTCTCCCCCGGAAAACCAATAATGTAAAAAGCCCCAGTCTTTAATCCGATGGCTTTAGCGTTTTTGGCAAACTCTACCACCGCCTCAAGATCAAGACTCTTACAGATCACCTGATCAAGGATTTGCTGATCACCGGATTCCACACCCACAAAAACACTCTTAGCACCCGAGCGCTTCATCTTTTTGAGCAACGCCAAGTTGAGACAGTCAGCGCGAACACCATTGGGGGTTTCCCAGCCGATTTTTATTTTCCGCTCAATTAAACCATCACATATAGCTTCAAAGCGCTTGAGATCCAAGGTGAGGTTGTCATCTTCAAAAAAGATGTTTTTCACACCAAATTTGTCCACAACATATTGGATGTGATCTAGGACGTATTTGGCGGAGTGGGCGCGAAAACAGCGGCCCATGTGGAGATGTACTGCACAAAAACAGCAATTAAACGGACAGCCTCGGCTGGTCACCATCGATATGGCACGTTTTTGAAAACTCCGATACCCAATGTGTTTGGAGTTTAGGTACTGCTCCATATCAACCAAGTTATAAGCCGGATAAGGTAACCCATCAAGATCACCCACAAACGGAGCCGACGCATTTAGATTGACTCCGTTTGTTTGGCGATAAGCAATCCCTTTGATTTCGCCAAGTGCTTTTTTACCCTGATGGTATTGGGCAATCTCGAGCATAGTGTACTCTCCCTCCCCACAAACAACAATATCAACGGTTGGGGTTTGTTCGAGAAACTCTTTGGGCACCAATGTTACGTGTGGACCGCCCACAACGGTTAGAATTTTGGGATCTGCTTCTTTGACTGCTTGACTAGTTTGGATTGTGTTACCAATTTGGCTAGTGAAGGGCCCCGAAATACCCACAATATCGGGTTTACGGGTTTGAATTTGCTGCACTATCTGTGCAAAAGACATCCCAAGAGTAACGGTTTCACCATCAGCCTTTGACCCATCACCCATAAAGAAAGCATCCAATAATTCCACCTCATAACCGGCACGCTGAAGCACTGCAGCTATAGACATCAAACCCAAGGGCAAGTTACCTGCCGGAAGCTCTGAGCCGGGATAAAACGTCTGAGGCGGATTAATCAAGAGAATCTTTATCGGCATACCCAACCATTAGCCAGACTCCCAAATATAGCTTAACATCACGCACAGGCGCTTTTGAATTGTTAGGGTGTTTGTGTGTGTTTTGTGGTGGTCGTGTTATTGGTGTCGTACAACAACATATGTTTATGAGCGGTTATCCGGCTCTATTGTTGTTTACTTTTCCGTAGTATATTGGGAGGTGAATTTTTTGAGTACACGAACTGAAGAACCAAGAAAGGGTAAAATGACTGTTGCTGAGGCCGGAAGAAAAGGCGGGCAGAAGACCGCTTCGACTCATGGGCGAGAATTCTACGAGGCCATTGGTCGTAAGGGTGGAGAAAAAGTTTCAGCTGAACGCGGACCTGAGTTCTACAGCGAAATCGGCAGCAAAGGCGGCTCAGAGCGGGCTAAGCAACATGAAGGCACAAAAGAAGCTGAGGGCAAAACCAGTCTCGAAGAAGCCGGACACCGCGGCGGACAGAGGGTTCGACGCCTAATTCAAGCCGGAAAGGAACGAGAAACCCGCTGATCAACAATTTAGTGTGACAGGTTCCCATTTTTGTAGTTTATTTTTAGATGGTGATGATGATGGAGGTGAAGTTTTTTTGGAAGAAAGAAAAGGAAAAATGACTGTAGAAGAAGCCGGACGCAAAGGCGGGCTAAAAACCGCTGAGACCCACGGTGAAGAATTCTACAGTGAAATTGGACGCAAAGGCGGAAGAATTGGCGGACCCAAAGGAGGCCAGCGTGTCCGTACACTTATCGAAGAAGGCAAAAAATACGAAAACAAATAGATGGCCGCATCACCTATTTGTTTGTTTTTTAACTATCCAATTATTTGTTTATTTTTCTATTTTTATAAATTTTTGAATTTATTTAGGGGTTTGTTGCTGCTGTTTGTATATAGTCACATATGTTTATGAATAATGTTTGGGGCTAGTCACTGGAAGAAAAGCAAAGCACCGTTTAATTTTTTGGAGGTGAATATTTTTGAGCGAAGACAAAAGGAGAGGCAAAATGACCGTTGAAGAAGCAGGCCGCCTCGGAGGAGAAAAAACAGCAGAAACCCACGGCCCCGAATTCTACAGCGAAATCGGCAGCAAAGGCGGCGCCCAGAGAGCCAAACAACACGAAGGCACCCGTGCCGCGGAGGGCAAAACCAGTCTCGAAGAAGCCGGACATAAAGGCGGACAACGAGTCAGAAAACTAGTCGAGGAAGGCAAAACCTACGAAGAACAATAACAGCTAAACACACACCCATCAACGATGGGATTTTTAGGTGGAGGTGAATTTGTTGACTGATTACCCAAAAAAAGGAACGATGAGCGTCCAAGAAGCGGGACGTTTAGGCGGACAGAAAGGTGGACGAAGAACCGCAGAAACCCACGGCAGAGAATTCTATGAAGCCATAGGACACAAAGGTGGACAAAAAGTCCGAATGCTCATCAAGGAAGGCAAAGCACAGGAGACCAGATAATCAGTTTTTTACAAATTAACCAAATTAAGAAGAAGAAAGAGGAGGTGAAGTGTTGTCTGAGAGAAAAAGAGGAAAGATGACCGTTGAAGAAGCAGGCCGCCTCGGAGGAGAAAAAACAGCAGAAACCCACGGCCCCGAATTCTACAGCGAAATCGGCCATAAAGGCGGTCAAAAAGTAAAAAGACTCATCGAAGAAGGCAAAGAACTTGAAAAATAACGATGAGTCCGCTCCTTTTATTTTTTAACTATCAGGTTTGGAGGTGGAACCAACATGAGAGAACAAACAACAACAGCAACAACTCAGCATAGAGAAATTGTACAAAAACAAGGCTCAAGAATGCAACATACAAATCGAAGTGAAAAGGCAGGTCACGTCAGCCCAGTCATCCTTGTAAAGTATCTCAAAGGTATGCACTACCCGGCAAATAAAAAAAACTTGATAGACAGCGCCCAAAGCAAAACAGCACCCCAAGATGTCATGAACTTGATTGCCAAACTTCCAGACAAAACCTACAACTCACCCATTGACGTAACAAAAGAAATAGGAAAAATAGAATAAAACAATCCAAAAAGTTAACGGTTAATATTTTAATAAAAATTTATCGAGGTTTGTTATAATGGAGGATAAACAAAGTAGCAGTTTAGGGGATTTTCTTAAAAAGCAGGTAACGGTTGAGAATGAGATTGTGGATTCGTTGGAGACAGCACTTGTTGGTATGAAAAACCCCGCCGTTAAGGGTGTATTAAAGGGGGTTTCGTTGGATTCGGTGAAACATGCCGATCGCTACACCTCAGCGCTCACCTTGTTAAGCAGCAGTGCCTCGACAGCCTTAGCTCAGGAGGATCTGGACAAACAACGGGCGTTGGTGGAGAAACATATCGCATTGGAAGCAGAACTTATAAAAGTCCTCAAAGAAAAAATCCCCGAAATAGAGAACGCTAAAGTGGTTTTTTTGCTAAACGCCATACTCGAGGATGAGTGCCGCCATCATGCCATGTTAAAGAGAGTTTTAGACATAATTGTACAGGGTGAAACTATAACTGAGGATGACTGGTGGAAACTGCTCTGGGAAGGCGCACCATTTCACGGCTCACCAGGCGGCGGATAAACTAACGGTCAGCTGTTGCTTGGAAAACAGAGGAACCAGCCAGATTGAGCAATATAGAAGCACACATAAAACAACAAAAAGCGCTAAAATAAAGATAAAAGGAAAAGAAGGCAGAGTTAGACTTTGGTTGCCTCAAGGTCTTTCTTGAGGCTGTCGGCCTTATCAGTTTTTTCCCAAGGGAGCTCGTCGCGTCCAAAGTGACCAAACGAAGCAGTTTGCCTATAGATTGGACGTAGCAGGTTGAGTTGGTCGATGATTGCTTTGGGTCGCATGTCGAAGTGTTTTTTGACAAGCTCAAGGATTTGCTCATCGGCTAATTTGCCGGTTCCGTAGGTATTAACCAGCACAGATATGGGTTGGGCGACGCCTATGGCATAGCTGATTTGGACTTCGCATTGATCGGCTAAGCCGGAGGCTACGACGTTTTTTGCGATGTATCGTGCCATGTAACAACCGCTACGATCGACTTTGGAGGGGTCTTTGCCGCTAAAGCAACCGCCGCCGTGACTGCCAACACCACCATAGGTATCAACGATGATTTTTCTGCCAGTTAAGCCTGAATCGGCAAGGGTTCCACCGATAACAAAACGACCAGTACCGTTGATGACATATTTGATATCAGCAGGGATTAGTTCGCTTGGGATAACGTGTTTTATGACTTGCTCAATGATTTGTTTTTTAAGAACAGCATCCTCAATGGAGCCGTTGTTTTGAGCCGCTATAACCACGGTTTTGACACATTTGGGTTTCCCGTCCTCATACTCAACAGTAACCTGAGATTTGCAGTCGGGACGCAAATAGGGCATGGTACCGTCTTTTCGCACCTCCGCTAGACGCTTTACGAGTTTGTGAGCCAACATGATGGGCAATGGCATGAGTTCTTTGGTTTCATTGCTAGCATAACCAAAAACCATACCCTGATCACCCGCACCCTGCTCATGACCATTAAACTCGTTAACGCCCATAGCAATATCAGGACTCTGAGCGGTTAAGGAGACAAGAATACCGCAAGTTTCCCAATCTAGGCCGTCTTTGGCGTTGTCAAAGCCTATGTCTTTTAGGGTTCCGCGGACAATTTTTGGAATATCCACAGAAACAGGAGTTGTAATTTGGCCAGTAATTATGACTGTGCCCTGCATAACAATTGTTTCACAGTCGACACGGGCTTTGGGGTCTTGGGTGAAAATAGCATCTAGAACACTGTCAGAAATTTGATCGGCAACCTTGTCTGGATGACCTTCTCCAACAGATTCAGATGTGAACAAGTATTTTCCGTTTCGCTTCATGGGGTTCTCTTCCGTTAAGCAACTTGACGTACACTACCCCCCAGTTTTCTTATATTTCTTTCTGCTGAAAAAAATCCATTTTAAATAAACAATATAACACAACCAATAACTAACCTAAACAAAAAAGCCCAAACACACAAATCTGTGACGAATTTAACTATAGATACCCGCGCACAAAAATTTCTACACACTACACGCAACATCAAAAATACCAACCAGACAATTGTTGGGTTGTACTCAAGCCGCAAAAAGAGAGCGGTGTGGACAGATAAATTATAAGTAGTTAGCCGTGTTAAGTATGTAGAGGCGGAAACATGGCGGTGTCTTTGAAGAAATTTATGCAACAAATTGCGGAGAAAAAAGCGCCTGGACCCTCCACATCATTCACTATATTCCACCTATACTACACACTCGAGCTCTTAGCTGAGAGACCACTGGGTAGAAATAAATTAGCAGAAAAACTTCATGTCGGTGATGGGGCAGTGCGCACCATAATTAGCCGGCTCAAAGATGCTGAACTGATTGAGATCTCCAAAGGCGGCGCCAACTTGACCACTAAAGGTCGAGAAATCTGGCAACAATTCGAAGCAGTGTTTCCCAAACAAACAACCATACCTCAATCAGATTTAACCCCCTCAGAATTTAATCATGCCTATCTCTTGAGAGGCCGAGCAGAAAAAGTCGGCACCGGCATCAATCAACGAGACGCGGCTATCATCGCAGGTGCACGTCAAGCCCTAGTTATAGTATACAAAAACGGCCAGCTAGGAATTGAATCGGTGAGCGACAATATAGAGAAACAGTTTCCAAGCGCGGCCAGCCAGCTCCTTGAAGGGCTAAAGCCCCAAGACAAAGACGTAATAGTTGTGGCAGGCGCTGAATCAGCCCTAAAGGCTAAGCGGGGTGCATTTGCCGCCACATGGTCACTAATCAACAGCTAAGTGGTGTATTTTTCACCGTCATTTAAAATGCGCTCCAAGACGGTGTTGATGTTAACCATACCCTCGTTGGTTCTCGAAGACACCGGCGATAGGAGAAATTTTAAGCCCAACTTGTTGATTGCCTGCATCATGTTGCGGCTAAAGAGGCGCTTGGTGCCATCGAGCTTTGCCTCAATGGCATCTTCGAGCGCCAGAGGATTAGCGGACCAAGACGCAACCGCTTGCACATCCTTCGGTGGAACCAAATCGGCTTTAGAGAGCACATGCAACTGTGGCTGAAAGAAACGATTATACACCGCAGCGGAGAGAAACATGTTAGAGACATAGTTAAGAGGATTAACACTAAAAACAGCATCAAAGAGATAAACAAGCGCCTTGGGCTCTTTAGTTAATTCATTAACAATGTAGGGTCCGCTTGCACGAAAAGCAAAAAGCTCCATCTGCCCAGGTGTATCCACCAAAACAATATCTGCGTGAGCCTCCTCAATATCGCGCGTCAAATTCTCAATCTCATCAGCAATCAAATCCGCCGCCATAATAAGAGCCCCATTGGGTCCCAAACCATATTTTTCCATTAAATCCCCAACATCCACATAATTACGGACATCAACATCAGGCTGATAAGGCAACTTAAGCGCTCCCGGATCAAGATTAACAACAGCAACATCCTGCTTACTCACCTTTAACCACTCAGCAAAGGCAGCCGTAAAGAGAGATTTACCTGAACCCGCAGTTCCAATAATGAACGCTAAAGGCATAAACATGTCTCCTATACTGGTGACACCATGGTTGGGTAAAGAAGGTTTCTATTTACGAACAAAGAGAGCCGCTTACACTACCTCACGCAAAAAACGACATCAGATAATAGCATTGAAAATATGTGTATACAGAGTTAAACCACTGGTAAACCGTTATTGCTGATGGAGATTTATCTATGGTAGGTTCCATTCAGAATCATGAAATTTTGAAAGTCAAAAATTAGGTATAGCGCTATATGTGAGTGTGGTGCGGTCGCCGGGATTTGAACCCGGGATCATTAGCTTGGAAGGCTAAAGTCCTAAACCAGACTAGACGACGGCCGCGCTGGATAGTCCATATCCCCAGCGAAATTTAAGGTTATCTAATTAAAAGTCTTCTTGTTCGATCAAATGAGGACCATTATATTTTTGCAGGTGTTGTATTGTAGCGGTAGTGGAATGTAGTTGACATAATAGCGAAGCTGTTTAATGTGATCAGTAAGGATGTCAAGAATAATTGGGCAGTTACGGGTTTTGGATGATTTTGTGTTCGGGTGTTTCACAGGGAATCATACAGCGAAAATAAAAAAATAAGGGGGGTTAATAAAAAGGAGAAAAGTCCCCTGTAGGGGATTGTTGGGAGGTTGCAATCAGGTTTTAGTTCGGTGCTTTTTTGCTTTTGAATATGAGTGCTATGGGGATGAGTTCTATTGCAAAGATAATCGCGTTTACGATTGTCCAATTGTCTGTCATCACCATACTGCCCTGCATATTTTGTGTGAGCAGAAACACTACAATTCCTGCAACACTCAAAGCAACCATCACAACTAGCCACACTGCGCTGTGCTGTTTACCTTGTCCTGCAACATTTTGCTTGGTTTTGCTGTTCTCTGATTTTTGTTGCAACATCACACCAATAACAGCCAAAATTACCAACAGAACACCCGCAATGCTCAACAATAGATTTACAAACGCCCACATAACCAAAGACTCGTCGGCATCATCAGATATGATGGAAGTTTCAGTATCACGATATTCTATATCATCGCTTGGCACATTGACGTTAGAAGAGGAACTGCTAGACGAAGAGTAACTTGAAGAGGAACTGCTAGACGAAGAGGAACTTGAAGAGTCATTGGTTTGGGTTAGTTGGGTATATTGTGCTGTAACAATGAGGTTCGATGTTACATTGATGAAACTTGTATCCCAGCCAGTGAAGCGATAACCAGCTCGGGTAGGATCGGCTGGAGCAGTTGCATTATTGCCATAGAGAACAGTTTCAGACTTTAGAAGATCACCATTCCAATTTTTGAATTCTACGACGAATTCCAACTGTTCGACATCTAGAACATAATAAGCCTCAAACGCACTACCACCAACAGTCATCGTCGGCCATGCAACAGGAACAGTAGAATCCAACTTGTAACCGGTGTATCTACCCAAATCAAGAGCATCAACAGCTAAATCAACATCATTGACCCACACAGTCTTACTAACAGTCTGAGTTTCCTCAAAGACACCATCAAGATAGTAATCAACCGTGTAACTCAACACCTTAGTCTGAGAAGCATCACGCGTCCATGAACCTGTAAAGGTTACGTCTGTATCGGGCATTGTAAAGTGACCATTAGCATCTACTGTAACATCAGTTGTTGTCCATCCGCTGAATGTATAACCCGTACAGAATGGGTTGCTTAGTACTGTTTGGGCAGTACCAGATTCTACATTAGATCTCGTTTCATGCGGGAATGGTGCATTGATCGGCACTGGTTCGTCATATGTATATGTGATACTGTGAAGAGGTATCCAATACGCGTACAGCGTTGTATCAGCAGTAAATGCATTAGCAAAATTCCATTTGTTTACGCCATCGGTAACTGTATACCAACCATCAAACTTGAAGCCAAATCTGATTGGGTCAACAGGCGGGGCTAAGTAGGGGTTTGTCTTTAGCACAGAAGTTGTGTTTCTATTTTGTCCGTTGATTGTTCCGCCATTAGCGTCAAATGTTATTACCCAGCTACCGCGAAAATCTATTTGTATAGCACCTACAAGAAGTTTATCATTTCCTAGAATTTTTCCACCATCAAAAACAACTACGCTGTCTGGATGGTTTGTAACGTTATTTGAGTGGTTAATTGTACCGTAAATGAAAATTACGCCATAGTTATCGATTCCATTTTTTCCGCCGTTAACATTGAGTGTTTGTCCACTGTCAATGTAGAGATATACGTTTGCAGGGACAGTAAATCGGTCATTAGCGGAAACAGTTCCATTGATATGTATATCTACAGCTTCGCCAGGGTTAGCTGTAGCGTAGTCTAGTGCATTTTTTAATTGAGTCCAATTTGTTACATAATACACTATAGGACTATTGTTATCAGCGGCGAGAGAGTTTATTTCTACGCTCGCCTCAGAGCTTAACGTCAAATTGTTTGTGATGTTGCTTTCTGCTGTTACTATGGTAACAGACAACAAAGCAACTATACAGATCACTATGAGTAGTGACAAATATTTTTTGAATGATTTGGATGTTTTCATATATCTTCCCCATTACGTAACAGCAAACGCTGTCTTGATTTAAAGCGGCATGAAAAAAACCAGAATATTCCTAAATTGTAATATTTCGATTTCAAGAATAAAAAAAAATTCAACACGAACAACGTAAATTAAATATAATACAATAATACAAAAAAATAAAGCATTGCATCAAATAAACTCTAAGCAATTTTTTTAATAAAAAACAATAAATTCAAACAATATATGACGAAATCAGATTAAAATCCGGTAAAATTACTAATCAAACAATATAGCAATAAAGACAACACAAGTTAAAAGTCTCCCATCAATCCAAACACGACAAATAAAACAATAAAAATCAGCACATAAAAACCAATACAACACACATTCACCCCACCACAACAACACAAACAAAAATAAAACAAAACAACAATATTAAAACAAAGTCACCCCCAAATTAAACACCATTGTCAGCAGTTTTAGGGTTTTGAGATAAAAATTCAAGTTTTAAATGGAAGAGTATATCTTAGTGCAGATATAGTCACTATATATGAGTTCAGAGAAACCCGTCAAAGAAAGCAAAGATCTACACAAAGTCACAGCCAGCGGTATGAAGATCCTCACCAAAGATGCCAAACAGATGGTAAATGGCCCCTACTACTGCCCCAAGTGCCGCAAAGAATTCTTGCAAATGTTTGTCGACACCAAAAACAAAAAAGCCTATGCGGTTTGCAAATGTGGTCTTGAATGGGAACTCACCTATGCACCTGTTTTCCAAGGTGTGGATTACTACAACAAGTTCCGAGATGCATGGAAAAAACAAAGTTATGGCATAATTAAAAAGTGATTTGGAAAAACACTTAAACAGTAGCCTGCGAATTTTTTGTTAGGACAGGATGTAAATAAATTATCCAAGTTTTAAACCAGTCCGGTTCTTAACCACCCTTTCATTGATACTCATAATAGCTCTATCAATGATTACAGCTCCCCCCAGAGCAAGCGCTCAAACTAGTGAACAAACCTATGAGAAATCGTTTGCATGGGACTATAATGGACAGCATTGGACTTGGAATCTAAGTATCCCCACTGCTCTCTATGATGCGTATCGGGATGTTTCGGTGTCTGTTAGAACAAGAAATGGCCCTGCAGGATATGGATATCTCACAACCACCCAAGATTATTACATAAAGTCATTAGCACAAAAACTCATGGACATCACAACTCAGATGGGGTATAATGACTACGATAAGGTTAGTTTTGTGTTGGCATTTGTGCAGAATTTACGCTATACCTCAGACTTAGTTACAACGGGTTATGATGAGTATCCGAGGTTTCCTATCGAAACACTAGTTGATGAGGGCGGAGATTGTGAGGATACAGCTATACTGTTTGCCACTTTGACGCGGATTATGGGTTATGGGGTGGTCTATATCAATCCGCCAAATCATTATGCGGTGGGCATCTTGGGCGATAACTTGAGGGGCACCCACTGGGCGTATCCTCCAGATTCTAATCAAACATATTACTACTGTGAAACTACCGGAGTGAATTTTAAAATCGGTCAGCTGCCCCAAGAGTTTAACGGACAAACAGTAAAGATCTACGCCATATATGAAACCAACCAATTCATCCCCGCTATAGCACTAACCGCCCCAACTGTTCAGCCCAGCCCCACCCAGACAACTCCAACCTTTAACCCAAATCCAACAACCATCGCTCCGCCGTCAATTCCAGATCCTATGGCACAACCGGTTTTGCCGCTATCGCTTGATTTGATTACCGAAAACGCGGGGTTGTTTGTTATAATTATTGTAGCCATAGCAACATTAATGGCGGTAACAGTCCTGTCCACAAAAACAAAAAGAATCAAATCTATCCCTCAAACATCAAACCCCGCTACACATAAGGGTGAACATGCAGAAAATAGCCAATCCATAGAAAAATTCTGCGTCTTTTGTGGTGTAGCCAACAGGGGTTATGCAACTTTTTGTGAAAAATGCGGCAAACAAATTAGCTAAACAGATTTTTTCGGCAACCGACTATGATTTGAGATGGGTACAAGAATGGGGTAGTTATAGGAAAGAAGGATGTTTGGTTGTTATTTTTCTTGTTCGAGTTCGAGGCGGCATTCGTCGCAGATGTTTTGTCCGTTGTATTCTTTTAGGTTCTCAGAGTATGCTTCGCAGTTGTCGCAGTATCCGGATTGGGGGGTTTCTTCGGGTTCTTCGCTTGCTGCGGCGCCTTCGATGCGTGAGCGTTCTTGCATTATTTCTAAGAGTTCGGGCATGACACCTAGGATGTCTTTGCTTGAGAGAATACCAACTAGGTTGCCTTTGTAGATGACACCTAATCGTCTGATGCCTAGTCGAGTCATTTTTCGTGCGGCGTCGCTTATGACTGCTTCAGGTTCGATTGTGACAAGAGGAGTGGTCATAACATCTTTGGCTTTTTTGGTGTCGGGTTTTTGGTTTTTGGCAACTACGCGTTTTACTATGTCGCGCTCGGTTATGATGCCTATGGGAGTACCGGTTTTGTTTTGGACAATAACTGCGCCTAGGTTGTTTTGGTCCATTATTTCGGCGGCTTTGTTGGAGGTTTCGTTTTCGTCCATGGTTACGACTGGGCTACTCATGATGTCGCGAACTAACATTTTGGGGCTTAAACCAATTTCAGACATAGACGTCCCGGCATTTAGTTAGTTTTGGGAGTGATTTAATTAGAAGGGACGCCGGATTTAAGAGTTACTTTACATAAAAGAGTCAACTACAAGTTTTATAAGATCGCGCTAACTACCCAATTGTACTGAGATGAAAAATCATGCTTAAAACTAATGCGGATAGACTCATAAAACTCTCCGTTATGGGTGAGGTTGCCAGTCCCACTATTCGTAATGTCTACACTATTTCTGCGACCGGAAAACCGCAGGTGTTGCCTGGGGTGGGGGGTGTGACGTATAATTTGCGTGTGGGTGATCCTGCTTTGGGTTGGGAGGCTGATCATGTGGAACCTGGTGCTAGTGTGGTAAATAAGGAAAATGATCCGCGGACAGGCCAGGGAGCCAACACTGCGTTTAATGTGCTTTCTTGTGTGGGTAATGTGGCGGTTGTTGTTTCGGGGGAGGCTAAAGGCGATAGTGGTACGGTGGTGGGTAAGCATGGTGGGATTGAGCATGTGATGGTGGATTTCTCAAAAGAAGTTTTAGAAAAGTTGCTACCGGGGGATAAGATTCTCATTAAATCGTATGGGACGGGGTTAAAGCTTCAGCAGTATTTTCCGGATATAAAGGTGTTAAATACTGATCCGGCTTTGCTTGAGGCTTGGGATCCTCAGCCTGTGGGTGAGAAGCTTTTGGTGCCGGTTACTCACCGCATACCCGCAGCTATTATGGGTTCGGGGTTGGGCGCTAATCAGACAAATTCGGGTGATTATGATATTCAGCTCTTTGATCAGACCATTGTTGAGCAATATGGATTAGAAACTCTGCGTTTGGGTGATTTGGTGGCTATTATTGATGCGGATCATTCCTTTGGCAGAATCTATAGGCAGGGTGCGGTTTCGGTGGGGGTGGTGGTTCACACCAATTGTATTTGTGCGGGGCATGGTCCGGGTGTGACTACTTTGATGACTTCTGCGGATGGGCGGATTGTTCCGCAGATAACCTCGGATGCAAACATAGCTTCTTTATTAAAATTAAGAGCAGATATATAAGATAGTTAACTCAATAAATGACCAAAAAATAAAAGAGGACTAATTAATGCCTGTTAAGCGAAAGAGCCGAGGAAGAGCTAAAGGAAGCAAAGGAAGTAGTACCCTTGTACAATGCGTTAACTGCGGAGCGATGGTGCCCAGAGATAAAGCAAAACGCTCAACTCGTCGGGTGTCATTTGTGGAGCCCCAGTTAGCTAAAGAACTCAGGCAAAAAGGCACATTTCTAGCATCTTGGGTGGATACCAAATATTACTGTATCTCATGTGCGGTCCACCGCGGTATCGTCAAAGTTCGAGCAGAAAACGAACGCCACTCAAAAGGCTACAAACGAAGATTCTAACAACAAAAAAGAAGCAACTAGTTGCTTTCTTCTCCTTTATTCTTTTATTCTCTCTATACGGATATAGTTTGTTTTTTCTTTAATTCTTTGTAGACATGCAGGGCTCGTTGTATAACGGTCAGGTTTGAGACAACGGCTAACACTGCTACGCCATAGCCTAGAACAGGTAACCAGAAATAGCCGGCTATGCTGGCAACGGCCAAGATGAGCATGCGCTCTGCGCGCTCCGCAAATCCCACAGATTCCATCTTTATCCCACATGCCTCTGCACGGGCACGGGTATAGCTAACCATCATTGAACCCGCCAAAGCCGCCAAAGCAATAATGGGCCCCCAAAACGCACCCCACGCCGCATTAGCCAACCCCGCGAAAAGTATACCCGCATAAACGGCCGCATCAGCATAGCGGTCCAAAACAGCATCAAAAAACCCGCCAAACACGGTTGTCTGTCCAAAGGTTCGGGCAACAATACCATCCATAGTATCACAAAACCCAGACGCCAAAAGGAAAAAAACGCCGAGCAACAAAAACCAAGACGCCTGCACCGAAACGGCGGCGTAGGCAACCGCAGAGGCCATCGCAAATATAAACCCCACAACACTAATCCGATTAGGCGTAAACCCCAATCTATGAGCTATCTTAGCCTCAGTTGTTAGCATTTGCTGGATTTGTTTTTTAAGTTTGGTGAGCACGCTTTGCCTCTCGCAAGTAGCCAATACCTTAGCTACACAAAAGCCTTTCTAGCCCCCAACCGCCAGCAGATATGTTTGCATAGTTGTGTTTTCAATGGCTTTATAAGGAAGAAGCCATAAATATTTGACAGTAATGTTCGGTCTCGCAACAAAGCGTAGACCTGCAATGTTACACATGAGACATAAAGGAGAAAAATAAAATGACAGAAAACGCAGACGTAATTTTCGTCGGAAACAAACCCCCAATGAGCTATGTTCTGGCCATAATCACAAGCCTCTCCTCAAACGATCTAAAAGAGATCACTCTAAAAGCAAGAGGCCAAGCCATAACCACCGCAGTTGACGTTGCAGAAATCGCAAGAAACCGCTTCATAAAAGACCTAAAAATCAGCAAAATCGCAATCGGAACAGCCGAGATGCCACCACGCGAGGGCGAGAACAAGTCCAGAATGGTTTCCACGATGGAAATAACCCTTACCAAAAAGTAAGCGGTAACATTTTAAATAAACAAATAGTTAAGTCCAAAAACCAATTCTAATTTTTTTACTCGACTAACCATACAACACATACAGCGACGCATCCAACTAACAGTTTGATACCCACACCAGATACTTAGAAACATCCCGAGATTGCAGAAAACAATGAAGAGAGATAAACAGTTTGTTTGTGAGACGAACATTTTTGGGACAACATAAGTAAAGATGTGTGGTTAGGGGGGATTTTTGGAGGGTTTATCAGCAACAGATGTTTCGTTGATTTTTACTGGCCAGCCATTTTTTTCTATTAGAGTTTTTGCTTTCTTCTGCTGTTCGCCATCTATGACTATAGCGTGGCGTAGTTGGCTGGTTATGATCTTGTTTAGGCCTTTGATGTGTTTTATTTCTTCGAGCAACAGTGCGTCGTCGGTTTCGAGTATGGTTAGGGTGTGGATTTTTACGCGTCCGATTTTTAGTTGCCAATCATCCAAAGAACGAATCACATTGTTGGGGAGGGGTTTGCCGCTTGCTTTTTGCAGGGTTTTTTTTATTTTTTGAGGGGTTATGTTGAGATCATGGGCACGGATTATCGAGGGAAAGTCGAGTTTGTAGATTGCGGCGTTGCCATCAATGGAGTGTTTAGTGAGGAATTTGCTAAAGTAAGTTTCATGTTCAATGCGGCACTTAAGCCCAGATATAATTATGGAATAATCGGGCAGTACTATGAGCTGGCCTGTGTCGTTTATGGGATGGTAGAGGGTTTTGGGGGTGGTTTGGTATTGATTGGTTAGTCCCAAAATCCATGCGCCGAGTTTTGTTATGCGAAAGCCGGCAATGCCTATGCAGAAGTCATTTTCGGTGTATTTTGTGCGGATAATGTTTTCTGTGTATGCGATATCAAGTATGCCTATGGTGCAAAGAAAGGACAAGATGAGACCGATTAGGTGTGTTTCGCATTCGCTCCAGTCGGGTACGTAGTCATCATCATAGTATTCCTCAGAGGTGTAACCGCGCACTACAATGTCGCAGTAGAGCAGGCGGCGCAGGAAATTGCCATAGAACATTTGGGTGTGATTAGCCAAGGAATCAAACGTTAAGAATTGCTCAGCTGGGCAGTTTTTTAGCAGATCTATGATGATTTTTCGGCATTTGTGCCACTCAATTTGTTCGCAACTATCTTTGAGGGCAATGTGGGTTAGGTAGTGGAGTTCATAGATTTTATTTTTCTCACAATAGTCTGTAAATAATTGTTTTGCTAGCTCGTTTGGGGGTTTAGCTAGCAAATCAGGGGAGTTTTTGCCGGGGTGCACATATCCGTCTGGGTCGATGTCAAGTAAGCCCGAGTTGGCGGCTAATATGAAGAGGGGTTGGGTGATTTTGAAGTCGTTTTTGTGTTTGGCCTCTTTTGGAGTGCAGAATTTGCCGTTTTTGTCACAGACTTCTTCGAAATCAATTGTTTCGGCGAGTTTGGCCAGTTTGGCGGGGGTGAGATCCAATGTGTCGGGTTTTACTTTTAGGCGTTCGCTGGCGGCAAGTTTTACCAGCGTTGCCAAGTCGTTGAGGCGGTTTTCTCGGCATATGAGATAATCAGTTTTTGTTGGGCGATAGGATGTGTAGTCGAATTTTATGGGACCGACCAGATTTTTTAAGACGTTAAAAACGGTTTGGGGCATGTTGCCGCCGGGGAAGAGTATGACGGTTTTGGTGTTGGGGATGTTCCAAGTCAGCAGGTGGAGAAATTTTAGGCGCATGTAGTCAAAGGCGTTGGTTAGGTTTTTGGTGTAGCCACCGGGTGCTATGTATTCGAGTTTGAGGTTGTGTTTCTTTGCATATATCAGAGTGGTGGGGAGGTATTCGCTGCCGCATTGCACCACGTAGCGTAGAAAGTCTTGTTCGCACTCTGAGAGTTCGGCCCAGAGATCTAGGATGTTTTGGTCGTTGGCATAGAAGGCGGCGAGGTTTTTTATCATGTCTTTTTTTAAGACGTTGGTTTTGTTGTTAAAAAGACGCCGATGCAACGCTGTTAGGCCGGTACCCTCGGCGCAGCCATAGGTAGTGTCGTTGGTGCAAGTGTTTAAGTATTGTTCCAGCTCGGCAAGTTTTGTATCACTCATGGCTGGGGTCCTCGTCTATTATTTTGTAGGGGTAGCCTTGTTCGGTGAGAAAGAGTTGGCGGTGCATCGAAAAACTCTCCTCGGTTGTGTCGCGTGAGACGATGGTGTAGAAGTAGGCTTTATTTTCGCCTTGTTTGGGGCGCAAAATGCGGCCAAGGCGTTGAGCTTCTTCTTGGCGTGAGCCAAAGCTCCCGCTAACCTCAAGAGCCACATTTGCATCGGGGAGATCAATGGCAAAGTTGGCAACTTTGGAGACCACCAAAACTGGAAACGCTCCGCTCTTGAAGCGCTCATAGAGCACCTCGCGGTCGCGGTTGGGGGTTTTGCCGGTTATAAGCGGTGCACCTAGCTGCTCAGCGATATGTTGGAGCTGCTCAAGATAGACCCCTATAATCAAAATATGCGCACCCACATGTTTGGCAAGCAATTTGTTAATAATGACAAGTTTGTCGGGGTTCTCGGCGGCTATGCGGAATTTTTCGCGTTTGGGAGCAATTGCGTAGGGCATCTTTAATTCCTCAGGCATAGCAATGCGTACCTCAAAGCACTCCGCTTGGGCAATCCAGCCTTGGCTTTCAAGGACTTTCCAACCCATTTCGTGGCGTTTAGGGCCAATTAGGGCAAATACGTCGGTTTCATGGCCATCTTCGCGTACCAAAGTTGCAGTTAAGCCCAGCCGGCGCTTGGCTTGCAACTCTGCAGTTATGCGAAAAACGGGTGCAGGCAAGGTATGTACCTCATCATAGATGATAAATCCCCAGTTACGCTCCAAGAACAACTCAAAATGCTTCTGCACGCCTGCTTTATCTTTGGCGCTTATGATTTGATAGGTCGAAACCGTCACAGGGCGAACATCTTTTTTCTCACCGCTATACTCTCCAACCAATTCAGGATCCAACCCTGTTTTAGTAACCAGCTCACTAATCCACTGGCGCACCGCAGTGATTGATGTTGTAAGAATCAAGGTCTCGGTTTTTAGCTCTGCCATAGCCGCAATTCCCACAATGGTTTTTCCCGCCCCACAAGGCAAAACCACAACCCCATGATCACCTCTGCCTCCAGCACGAAAAGCACAAACCGCATCAAGCTGGTAATCGCGGGGCTGAAAAACATCACGTCGTAAATCAACAAGTAAGGTTGCCCCATCCGCATATCCTGCCAAATCCTCGGATGGGAATTGGATATTCATAAGCGCCTGCTTGATATGGCCCCGAAACACGGGATCAATTTTTACTTGATTATTTTTGGGTGTGTCAATAAAGAATTTAGAAACTGTTTTTTCTGCGCATAGCTGGGCCATGATGTATTGGTCGTCGGTTTCAAGAAATAATTCGTTTTGTTCTTTACAGATTCGTACCTTGCCATAGCGGCCGCTGATCTGGGTTAAGCGTGCAATAACTGTTTCAGATATGGGATATTTACTATATTTTTCAAGGGTTGCTAAAATATCAGCACTCTTTACGCCTGCACTGGCGGCATTCCAAAGAGAAATCGGAGTCATCTTATAAGTGTGAATATATTCTGGAGATTTTACCATCTCAGCAAACGTTAAGAGCTCATCACGGGCAGATTCGTAGGATGCATTGTTTGTTTCAAGCAACAAGGTCATATCGCTTTGAACAATAAGCGGCTTGTAGACAGCATCAATCAAGTCAGACACCTATGAGTAGATTAGTTTGAGAGATTTCCACGGTTAATTTTAGTCCCCAAGTGAAATGTTATGCGGCAAGAGTAATGTTGTGAATTCCTTATATTTTTTATTAAACAAAAAGTCCGATTCCATCATGGGCAATAACTGCAAATAGTAAAAAATATACCGCTCACGCAACCATTACTAGCTGGATAGCTAAAGCAAGAGTGATACCGTATGGGCAGTTTGTGCAGAGTGGCAGGATTGGTTTTTGTGGTATTGTTATCTTTTTGCTTATTTGTCCAAGCGCTTGTTTTAGCAGATCCAGTGACGCCACCAGAGGAGAATACGTGGATTAGAGTGACACCGATGCATGAACCGCGTTGGGATTTAGGTACTGCGGTGGTGGAGGGTAAAATCTATGCCATGGGCGGTTTGGCGTATAAGTATGCCGAAGACAAATTTATGATTGTGGAAATGGAGCTTACGATTAATGAGGTGTATGATCCGTTTTCTAACAGCTGGACATATAGGGCGCCTATGCCCATTGCGAGTAGTGGGTTTGCTACTGCGGTTGTTGAGGGCAAGATTTACTGCATAAATGAAAAGTTTAATCTGGTTTATGATACGGTATTAGATGTCTGGGAAAGTAAAACGACCATGCCGTTGCCTCAAAAAAATGTGCAGGCAAATACGGTGGATGGAAAAATATTTGTGTTTGGAAGCTCGCCCAATAGTTCTTTGACTTTGGTTTATGATCCATTAGTTGATAGTTGGACATATAGGACATCGAAACCAGATGGGTTTTGGGGGTATGACTCGGCTGTTTATGAGGGTAAAATCTATGTTGTTGGGGTTTATGCTGAACCCAGCTATTGGCTAACAAAGGGCTTAGCCACCAGCTACCCGGTAGAGTCTATGGTTCAACTCTATAATACACAAACCGATGCCTGGAGCGTGATTGCAACATCAGACAAAATATTCTATAACCCAAATACAGTCCACTGTAGGTTTACTTCAGGGGTTTATGCCCCAGATAGTCTTTATTGTTTGTACAGCCCACTTAGGGCGCGTGAGACTTATGCTCATGACCTATTGGTAATTGATTTAGAATCTAATAGTTGGAAGTCCCTTGGAGAGGTTCCTCTTCCACGGCGAGGTTTTGCGATGGAGATTATAGATGATATAGTGTATGTTTTGGGGGGTTATACTAATGGGTTTGATCCGTGGTGTATTCATCCCTATCGGGTTATAACTCCAACAGCGATACTTGAGCAATATGTTCCGCTGGGGTTTGGGCAGGTTGCACCGGTAGTTTCGATTTTGTCTTTGGAGGATGGTAGAGAGTATGCTTTTGGGGATGTGCCACTTGTTTTGGGTTTGGATCGCTCAGTATCTTGGTTGGGATATAGTCTTGATGGACAGGCTAATGTGACAATTTGGGGCAATACCACTTTGACGGGACTGACAAGGGGAGGACACAATATTACAGTGTTTGCAGAAGAGGGAAAATATGGAAGTATAGGCACCTCACAAACCATAGTATTTACGGTTGCACCTAAACCACTGTTTCCCTTAGGAGCTATTGTTGCAACTACGGGAGCGGCAGTGGTTATTATTGGTGTTTGTGTGGGGTTAGTGGTTTTAAGAAAACACCACTACCACAAAAAACCCATGTAGACCAAGCGACTGGATTGTTGGGCGACTATTTGCAAATGGCAAATACTATAAAACTGATATTGCAGACACCAGTAATACAACCCTTCAAACGGCTCCTCCAAGAATAAATTAACATCAAACAATAAAATTACAAAACAGTAAAAAATAATACCGCCTTCACTAGCTATTATTCAGCTTAACAGCTAAGAAGCAAGGATATGATACAGGATGGATCGTGTGAGCAGGGTAACAGGGTTAGTTTTGGCAGTTTTGTTATCTTTTTGCTTAGTTGTTGGGACTTCTGTTTTGGGGGCACCTGTACCGCCGCCGGAGGAGAATATTTGGGTTGAGATGGCCTCTATGCGTTATCCGCGAAGCTATTTTGGCACGGTGGTACTGGATGGCAAGATATATGCGATTGGCGGTCTTGTTTCGTGGGGTCAGTGGCTGGTTACTGGTGCCGTTGAGAAATATGACCCGCAGACTAATACTTGGATGACTCTGTCATCATTGCCTACACCCCGATACGGAGGCGTCGCAGTATGTTCTATGGGTAAAATTTACTATATAGGTGGAAGTAAAGCCTCCTCGGGTCTCTATGGAGTAAATGAGGTTTATGACCCCGCCACAAACCAATGGACAAGAAAGGCATCTATACCAACTCCCAGAAATGGTGCGTCTGCGTGTGTTGTGGACGGTTACATATATGTCATGGGCGGACATGTAAATTCGGAGCTTTGTGAGGTTTATGATCCCATAGAGGATACTTGGTCGGTGTATGAGGGGCCTTGGCCGGAGATGCCTTCTGATGGAATGGTTTTTGATGGTCGGGAGTATGTTTGTGATGGGATTGGGCTTAGGATTCACGATCTTGTTTTAGATAGTTGGATGGATGGAACGAACGTGCCGCTTGGGCTTCATGGCCGAGGGGTTGTTGAGGTAGATGGGTTATTGTATGTCTTGGGAGGCTGCACCGAAACCTATAGTTTTCCTAATGCATTGCCTTATGAGTTGCGTGAGTATTTTAGTAAAAATTTTGAGATGTTTAGGCATGTAGCGAATACTGATCGGGTTCATTTTCAGAGGGTTTTTGTGTATACGCCGTTTGGTTATGGCCGGATTGCGCCTGAGATTTCAGTTTTATCTCTTGAAGAGGGGGGCAGGTATGATTTTGGGACTCCGGTGTCCCTTGAGTTTAGTTTAAATCATCCGGTTGTGTGGATGGGGTATAGTCTTGATGGTCAAGCCAACGTAACGGTTGGGGGTAATGTTTCTCTGTCGGGGTTGTCTAGTGGGCGTCATAGTGTGAGAGTGTTTGCAGAGGATAAATATGGAAACATGGGTGCCTCTGAAACCATAACCTTTACTGTTGCTAATGCACCACGGTCACTGGTCTTTATCGGTGGTGCTGTTACAGCGGCTATTGTTGCGGTTGCGGTTGTTGTCTGTTTGGGGTTGTTGTTTTTGAGAAAATACCAACACAAAAAATCCACCTGACTATGTTTTTTGGGTGTATTGTGAGTTTAGGTTGGTTTTTGTTATTTAATCTATCTAACTTTTTTGTTAAGGTAAGCGGCGGGAAAGAATGCTAAAGCTATGGAGGTTGTTTTTCCGTTAAAGCTATAAGCGGCGCGAGTTATCAAACCTGAAATGTCCTCGGAGAGTCGATTGGCTTGATTTTGCTTATGACTACTGCGCCCCCTGAAAAAGATACGTGGTATCATGGGAAACGTTTGCCGCCTATTGGGTTGATGTATATTGCAGGCGCCCTTGAGAAGGCGGGTTATACGGTTGAGATGTTGGATAATTATTTGGCCAACAAGTCTCTTGAAGAAGTTAAGCAAATAATTGGACAGCGCCAACCGTTTATGGTGGGGATTACTTGTGGTTCAGCTACGTTTGCGCGTTGCCTAGAAACCGCTCAGGCCATAAAAGAGGCAAAAACGGATTGTGTGGTGGTGGTGGGTGGCTGGCATGCGTCTTATTTGCCTGAGACACTTTTGGCACATAACGAGATTGATTATGCTATTATCGGAGAAGGCGAGCGGGCTATAACTCAATTAGCAAACGCCCTAACACAGAACAAACTAGACCAAGTAACATCGATTCCAGGGGTGGCATGTAGAACCCCAAGCGGCATCATCGTAAATGCACCTAAATTTATTGAGGATATGGATGAGATTCCCTACCCCGCTAGGCATTTGTTGCCCCTTGAGCAGTATGATCGCACCATCGAATTCTTAGAGGCTAAACCGGCGGATGTTATGAGCATTAGCCGAGGGTGTGTGTATAGTTGTGGGTTTTGTGAAACCCGCAAACTCTGGGGCAACATCAATCGCAACTTTAGCCCAAAACGCGTCATAGGCGAAATTCAAGATCTACAGAGCCGCTATGGTACAAAGGGCATCTATTTCATAAACGATAATTTTACCCTAAACAAAGAAAAAACCAAAACGCTTTGCAACCTCATGATTGAGCAAAAACTGGATTTAGAGTGGGTTTGTGATACTCGGGTGGATTTGGTGGATGAGGAGCTCTTGGAGCTTATGAGCAAGGCAGGCTGTAAAGTCATCTGGTTTGGCGTGGAATCGGGCTCACCTAAAATCCTAAAACGTATAAATCGAAATACCACCCCCCAACAAGTCGAAACTGCCTTTAAACTATGCAAAAAACACCACATAGAAACCGCCTGCTCTTTTATGCTTGGATTACCCGATGAGACCTTGGAGGATATGGAAAAATCACTCAAATTCGCTAAAAAAATTGATCCGGATTATTGTCAGTTCAATATCTTTATCGCTTATCCTGATAGTAAAATCTACAAAGAACTGCTCCAAAACAAAAACTATACCCAACTCGACGAGTATTTGCTAAGCGTCAAAAGCGACCAATACGACTATGAAGCACTCAAAGCACTACAATGGCGCTTCTTTAAGAGTTTCCACATGAGGCCCAAACAGATTCTAAAACGAGCCAAACGTGAAGGCATTCTAACCTTCACCAAAAATCGATTGTTGCACGGCACCAAAAAAGCCAACGGCACTGCCTAATAAGGGTGATTTGATGGATAGGCGACGGCTGGGCAGAACTAATCTAAGAATGTCCCAAGTAGGCTTTGGCGGCACTTGGATAGCCGAACTACCCAAACCTCAGGCAGTCGAGGTTGTGCAACATGCCTTTGAGTTGGGGTTTAATTATTTTGATACCGCCCGCTGGGATGGGGATAGCGAAGAAAAAATCGGTGAAGCACTCCAAAACAAAAAAAGAAATCAATGTATAATTGCTACCAAAACAGGCAATCGAACCAAACGCGAATCGCTCCAAGACTTTGAAGTGAGCCTCAAAAATCTGCAAACTGATTATGTGGATATTTTGCAACTCCATGGCATTGATGATGAAAAAACACTCAACAAAGCCATGAGCGAAGATGGCGTGTTGCAAACCTGCAAGCAAGCTCAGCGCGAAGGACAAACCAAATTTATCGGAATCACCGGGCATAAACCGCGGGTACTCACAAAAGCAATAACAACAGGCGAATTTGACACCGTTTTGGTACCACTAAACGTGGTGACACCGCAAGCACTTGAGGAGCTCATTCCCACTGCAAAAGCACATGATGTAGGAGTGGTTATCATGAAGCCGCTCTCAGTGAAAACCTCCAACTTGATAACTTGTCTCTACCAACCCTCACTCTCGCTCATCTCAGAAGAAGAGGAACTCAAAGCACTATTGGGCCAAACCGCCGAGGAACAAGTGGCCAGTGCACTGCAGTATGTGCTTGCCCAAGATGTCTCAGGGGTTATTGCAGGGCTTAAAAGTATCTCAGAGGTGGAAACCGCCGCAAACGCCGCAAACCAATACCACAGTCTAACACCTGAGAAGAAGCAACAGTTTAGCTTTGAATTAGGCAACTATTACTGCCGCGACTGCGGCTTGTGTATGCCCTGCCCAAACAACATAAACATCCCCGCAATACTGCGTTTTCAGATGCTACAGGACATATATGGATTGAAAAACTGGGCCAAAAAACGCTACAACGGTCTCGAAATCAAAGCCGAGAAATGTGAACACTGCGGACAATGCACACCCAAATGCCCCTACAACCTACCCATAGAAAAACAGTTAGAGAAAGCTAAGCAGGAACCCAGAGAATAAACCAACACACCCCGACCACCTCAGAGGCAGTTATCCTTGCAGTATTTTTCAGTACAACACCTTTTAACGCAGTAGAAAATGCTGTTTCCAAACGGCGAAACGGGATACTGTTTCTCTTTTCAAATTCGTGCACCGTTTGGTTACAAGCTCAACTCTTGAAAGAACTTTAAATTAAAGCCATTTCAATAGGAGGTTCACCTATGACACCTTATGTTATATCTAATACGATGGCTGATAGGAGTTAAAGAATGCACGTTTGTGGCGATAGACGTTATGAGCAGAGATAAAGTTAGTGCTGAGGAATTTGCTCAGTTCAATCTGGAGAGAAAAAGAGCAAGTGACTGGAAACACAACACACCCCAAAATAGGATATCACATTTTCTTACAAATCTTTAACAACTGACGAGATAGGCCTTTATGGGTTTATGTAGCGTCGATGGCCACTTATATATTTGATTTTATACTTTAAAATAGTTAATAATATAGTGAGCGTATCAAGAGGGTTAAGTGTGACATTAGTGCCAGATTCCACAAGGTGTTTGTTTTGAGTCTTGGTACATCTCAGGTTTTCAGTTATCCGCAAAATAGTTTGCGTTTTGGCTTACTAGACCTAAAACCTGTGGAAATTACGGAAGACGTAAAATTTGGCAATGTTAGATGCAAGGTGACTAAAACAAAACTGGAACCCACTAAACCTGTGAGTACTTTTGAAGAATTAGTCACGGCAGATAACAATATGATTTTTAACTCTATATCGATTCCTGAGAGGTTCAATGTTTCAGATTTAGTTAAGGCATTCACTGATAGAAGTGTTAAACTGTTTGAAGAGGACAAAGCATTACAACAAGAAATAGAAAATACAAAACGCTTAGACAGAAACAGGCCTTTTTACACATTTGTTTCTTTTATGAAACAACGGTTTGAAAAAGAAAGGGACAATCGATTAGCGTTGGATGCAAAGAGATTTCTAATGTCTAATTTACCTTTAACGTTTTATAACCAGCTTACACGTTTTGACAATACATGCTATGATTTCTTGAAATTTATTCAGAATACTACAAGAATATACGAATATAGGGCTAAATATTCGAGAAATTCGAAGATGTTTACCAAAATTATAAAAAATATGCAAAGTGAATTAGGCCCAATAATTAACAAATTTGATGAATGCGCCTATGCTTGCACACGGCTACGGAGATATGTCATCATTTGGAATGCAGACACAACGGGCGATTTGAATTGGCCAAAGTTTTTGGATATTAAAAAAATTGAAATATCCGAATTTGAACAGTTAAATCAAGAATTTAATACAAAATTACATGAAATAAGGTTAATGTTACTAAATGACGACACAGAGGTTTTATGTAAAATAAGCAATACACCGAATTCAACAGTTAACATGATTGGTAATCTTTTAGGCATGTCTTCTGCTACCTTAAATGGAGGCTCATAGCTATTGGTTCAAAAAGCAAGATGCTTTTTCCTCGACGCAAATCTCGTATTATCAGACATTCTTAACGAAAATAATCCGAGACTAGCTAAATTAAAAAATGATGCGCATCTCAACAAAATCCCCTGTTATATTTCTGATTCTGTAAAAAATGAAGTGAAGAGTAAAGTCCAGAGAACAACTGATTTTTTGGGTACCGCTATAAGGGAAACGGTCTATACCGCTTTGGTTGAATCAAGAGATAAACGAAAAATTCCCTCAGATGCACCCATAGATTTCTCTGATGTTAAGGCCCTTGAGGATTTATTCTCTGAATATCATGTAATGGCAAAGCGCCAAGGAAGTCTTACGGGACCGCTAATGGAGGTTGAGCAATGGTCAATACAGTTCATTGCTGACAAATTAGATAAAGGTCTCACCATAACGATTGATGGCTTTCTGCTTGAGCTAACTAAAACCGTGCTATTAAATATCAGCACTATTGCAGATGTTTGTGATAATCTAGTAGAGTTTGAAAAAGGACATATAAAAACAAAAGTTATTGCAGTTGATGAAAGAGTTAAACAAATTGCAAGAATAGCTGAGGGATACGGTATTCATGCGCCCGACAGCTTACATGTAGCCTGTGTACACCAATATCAAGCACTAAAAAACGAACAAGCTGTTTTTGCTACAAGAGACTACGGAATAATTAAACAAAAAAATGGACTTTGGGAACGTAAAATACACATAGAAATTAGTGATCCACTATACGCCTTTTACCATTTTTAGCACTGCTTTAAATCCAGTAGAATTTTAGGTTATGACTAGAATTTGGCCGTTTAGTATGACAAAGTCTATGGTTAGGGTGTTTATTTTGTGTGGTTCGACAGTTGCGGGGTCGGTGGTTAGGATGATGAGATCTGCTAGTTTGCCTTCTTGGATTGAGCCTTTGGTGGTTTCTTGGTCTGCGCATCGTGCGGCGTTTAGGGTGTATAGGTTGATGGCTTCATTTAGGCTTAGGCGTTGTTCGGGTTTGGGATGTGACATTAGTTCTTGGATACCCAGCAGGGGGTTTAGAGGTTCCATGGGGCAATCTGAGCCGGCGGCAACCACTACACCTGCATCTAGGAGAGTTTTTAGGGGGTGGAGCCACTTGGCGCGTGGGCCGAGCCGCTGATCGGCGGACCAGACTGTGAATTCGGTTGTTATGACTTTGGGTTGAATTGTTATGGCCACATTCTGTTTTTTTATCCGTTCAAGAAGTGCGGGGTTGAGGATTGCGGCTTGCTCGATTCGGATGCGTTGCTTGCTTTTTGTCTGCTCAATTACTGATAAAACCAAATCTATGGCACGATCGCCCATTGCATGGATAACGGGTTGAACGCCAAATGATAGCGCCCGCGTAATCGAAGCTGACAGTGCCTCTTTGGAGAGCAAAAGTTTACCGGTGTTTGTGGGGTCATCGCTGTAGGGCTCGTTTAGGGCGGCTTCTTTGGAGTCTAGGTAACCATCAGCCACAATAAAGGCGCCGCTAACTTGCAACACCTCGAGATTTTTTGATTGGATTTGAATTGTTTTTTCTAGGAGGGTTTCGGGGACGATTACGTTTACTCTAAAGAGCAGTTGGTTTTGTTCGTAGAGTTTTTGGATTAGGGTGAGTTCGGTTTCGTTTAGTATGAGCCAGTGGAGGCTGGTTATGCCGGCTTGGAAGGCTTTTTGGCAGGCATGTGCTGTGGCGGTGAGTAGTTCGGTTTGGGTGGGTTCGGAAACTGCTTGCCAGATTAGGGTGGTGGCGGTGTCGCGAAAGATGCCGGTTGGTTGGCCTTGGGGGGTTTTTTCGATGATTCCGCCTTGGGGGTTTGGGGTGGCGGGGGTTATGTTGGCGTGGTTTTGGGCTTGGGTGTTGGCAATGCAGAGCATGGCGGCTTCGCGGTAGAGGATAACGGGGTTGTTTGGACTAACCAGATCCAAATCTGCGGCGGTGGGCATGCGTTGTTCTTGGAGACGGGTTTCGTTCCAGCCTTGTCCGATAATCCAGCTGTTTTTGGGTGTGTTGGTAATTTTTTGTTTGAGAAGGTCTTGAAGTTCTTCTATGGATTTTGTGTTGGTGAGATCAAGCCAGAGGAGGCATCGGCCGTAGTCGGCGAGGTGGATATGGGTGTCGATTAGGCCGGGGAGAATGGTTTTGCCTTTGAGATCTAAAATTAGTGTGGTTTCATCAATTAGGGGGGTGATGTCTTGGTTGGTTCCGACTTTTTGGATGTGGTTGTTTTGGATGGCCAGGGCTTGGGCGTGGGGTTGGTTGGGGTTTTGGGTGTGTATGTTTGCGTTAAGGATTGCTAGAGTTGCTGGCATAGGACTCACCATTTATAGATGTGTAGTGAGGTGAGCGGGTTAAAAACCTTCGTTTTAGCCCTTGGGGGTGTTTTTGTGTTTGAGTAAGACATAATAGCGGCGCATTCATGTGTTGGATATTACTGTGGGGGCATTTTGTTGAAGGCTCGTGTGGCTCTGGTTAATCCGCCTTACCCGTCTGAAGCGGCGCAATCGGTTTTTTTGCCTTTGGGTATTGGTTATTTAGCAGCAGTTCTTGAAAAAGAGGGCTATTCTGTTGATGTGGTGGATTGTCAAACCAAAAAATATACTCCGCAGTCTTTGGAGGAAAAGTTTCGCAGTCTAAATCCTGATATTGTAGGGGTTACCTCGGCTACGGTTACTTATTTGCCGGCTCTTGAGGTTTTAAAGTCTGCCAAGGCGGCGGTGCCCAAGGCGCTCACGCTTATGGGTGGTCCACATGTTAGTGTACTTGATCAACAAGCCCTCTCTGATAGTCCTGATCTAGATGTTGTGGTGCGTGGTGAGGGGGAACAGACCGTGCTGGAATTAGCGCGGTTTGTCTCTGAGCAGGGGATGATGTTTGGTCTTAGTGCCATTCAGGGTATTACCTATAGGAGCAATAATCAAACCTTTAGCACCACCGACCGCGCCTTTCTGCCTGACATTGATAATTTGCCCCATCCCGCACATCATCACTTTGACACCAATATGTACAAGCTCTTTGGCGTCAATTATATGCCCATAATAACTAGCCGTGGCTGTCCTAGCGCATGCACCTTTTGTTTAGCCTCCAAGATGTGTGGCCACAATTTTAGAGGAAGAAGCCCCGCAAAAGTCGTGGATGAGTTGGAATGGCTGCGAGACGAGTTTGGTGCAGGGGCGTTTGCATTCTATGATGACACCTTCACCTACGATTTACAGCGTGCCTATGCGATTTGTGATGAGATGCAAAAACGCAAAATCAACCTGCCCTGGGATTGCCGCACCCGAGTGGACCGCGTCTCTAGGGAGCTTTTGGCAAAGCTCAAAGCCCCAAACTGTCAACTAATCCACTTCGGCGTCGAATCAGGCAGCCAAGAAATGCTCAAACTCATGCGTAAAGGCACCACCGTAGAACTAAACGCCCAAGCCATCCAGTGGGCCAAAGAAGCAGGCATCTCTGTTGCCGTTTCGCTTGTTATTGGCTATCCCACCGAAACACCCGAGATGCTTGAGCAGACCATCGAGTTTCTCTACAAAACCAAACCCGACTATGTCTATATGTGTGAAGCAGTTCCCTACCCAGGTACCGAATTAGCCTATTTTATAAAAGAACTTGGATTAGAAGTGGATGCCAACTGGAATCAATACCGTGAAGAAACCCAAATCTTCAAAAACACCCTGTTGCCCCTTGAGAAGTTAGAAGAAGTCAAAAAAGAATTCTTTGACAACTATTTCTCCTACAGCTATTTTCTACGTAAAAAGGTAAAGAGGGACTTTTATAGCCAAATCATGGCCCGCGCCGCACTCAATCACCGAATATGGAACAATAAAACGCTCCGATGGGGATTTAAAAAACTCAGCAAACTCCGCACCCCCAAAAAAAGCAAAGGCGGCTACAGCACCTCAGAGCAAGACCAACAAACCTAACAATAGGTTCAATTGTCCACAATTTGCAGGCAGTCAGCCTAATGAGCTACTTACAAGTGTAAACAATTAAAATGTCTGCCAAAAATAAGCCAGATAAAAATTGCGGGTATGAATGAAAAGAACAACTTTGCTATAGCTTTTCCAAAGTGAGCTGTAGTTTGGCAATTGGGCAATTTGGAGCAGGTGCAAAATCTTTTTAAAGTTGGAGGGGAGGGTTTATGGTTAGCTATCTGGAAAGAGGGTTATTACTTGACACAGAATGGTCCTTTACTTATGACTTCTTGGCGGGCAACAGGTGCCTGTAATGCTCGTTGTCTATATTGTAACGTTGATGCTACTGGTGCGCATGCGCCAAGAGAGATGACTACTCAAGAAGCGTTTCATCTGGTTGATGAAGTGCACAAATTTGGCGTTCGATGGTTTGGTATAAAAGGCGGCGAACCGCTAACACGGCCCGATATTTTTGAGATTGTGCTGTATGCAAAAAATAAGGGGCTAAATGTTTGTCTGCTGACCAATGGAGTATTTGTTGATGGGTCAGTCTATGATAACTTGGTTAAAAATCAGGTTTGGTCCTCAGTAAGTATTGATGGCCCTGAGGAAATCAATGATCAGCTACGCGGTAAAGGGTCTTACAAAAAAGCTTTGGCGGCTATTGAGAAGCTCTCCGCAGGTAAGATTCTAAATGGGTTAGCTTGCGCGATAACGACCATTAACTATGAGCATCTTGATCATGTTGCTGAGCTGGCAGAGAAATACAAGGCTAACTTTGTTTGGTATAATCATTTGGTGCCCAGCGGCAGAGCTAAATCTACCATGGATCTCACTCCGACTCCGGATCAGTATGAGTGGACGCTTAATCACATTTGGGATATTACAGAAAAATACAAAAATAAATTTGAGGTTCATGTCCACTGTCCCCACTTTGCAAGAGTTGTCAAACAACGTCTATCTGAGGAAGAGTTTAATCATTGGTATGAAAAAGAGTTTCATGGCAAATGTACCTACTTTGCCTTTGGCGGCTATCTCAGCGTAACGGAGAATGGGGATTTAATTCCCTGTTTCTACACTGACCTGCAACCCAATGAACCCATGATGCTGGGAAACATACGCAACAAAACGTTGACCACTGCATGGGAAGATGTCAAAGCCTCGCCCTATTACAACAAGTTCCAAGACCGCAACATCCTCAAAGGCAAATGCGGTGTGTGTGAATATAGAGACATCTGCGGCGGATGCCGAAACCGAGCCTACGCCTACACAGGTGACATAGCTGAATCCGACCCCGCATGTAACTATATCCCTCAAGCACTACGCAAACAAGAACAAACCCCATAACAAACAACACTCCACCCATTTTATTTAATCAACATACTTAGCTATGCTTAGGTTAACAGTGCTCTACAACAGGGTTTTTAGGCTTGGGATTATTTTCACAAAGGACAGAACTTTAGGATATAACATAAAAAAGGGACTGAAAGGTCCTATGTAGGTGCGTTTTCTAAGTTTGGGGTGTTGTTTTTTCTTGAGGTTTGTTTTTGGGCCGCAGTGAGGGGAAGGCGCTTTGAACAACTGCAATTATAGGAGGTCCAACTAGGAGGATGAATGGGATTTCGGTGGCTACGGTCCAGACAAAGAGCGGCAGGATAAACACTGTAGCAAATGGTGTTCCAAAATAGTCTAAAAATAGGGGACTAACGGCCCATACACTTACGGAGAGTAAAAGAGAGACAACAATTTGTCCAGCTATGGCGCCTATGACGTAGCTGCGCCAGGATTTCCAGCGTACTGAAACGATGGCAACAGCAACTAGACTGCCAATCACTGTTAGCCAGGAGGCAAAGATGAATGTTCCAACGGGTAATCCGGTATAGGCGGTCATGTCAGAGAGAAAGACAATGGAGGGGACCATTAGTCCGACAATGGCTAAAGTTACGCATGTGAGGGCTTGTTTTAAACTGACGTTTTTAGTGTAGAGATAACCAATCAAGAAGAATAAAATGAAATTAGCTGGAACACCTGATGAGAGACTTAGGGGAGCGTTACCGTGTACGAGCATGGCGCGTATGAATATGCCAATGGCACCGCTTATGCCGCCAACCCAAGGACCGTAGAGTGTAGCGAAGACTGCAGGAATGATAACTGCTGGGAGAAAGCCTATACCAAAGAAGCTAAGTCCGGAGGTTAGGTATCCAAATAAGCCATAGAGTGCTGAGCAAACAGCTATTGCGGTAATGTCTTTTGTTGTGAGATTGATTTTCAATAATTATCCCTTTAAACTTTGATCTCAATCTCCAAAAGTTGCAGTTTAAATAAGTATTTCGTATATAATATTTAATGATATATTAACTAATGTAAATAGGTCTAGATGTTTTTCTACAGAACACACAGCTACAATCACCTCAGGCGATAAAGAGAGAGTTAGTTACAAAGTGTAACAACTAAAAATACCACCAATAGGCAAATACTGCCATAACGGGCGGTATGGACAGGTACACGAGAATTATTTGGAAAAATAGGGGGAGTTGTTGGTTGTTGTTGGCTTGGTTTAGCGTTTTCTGAGCAGTAATACGATTGCTATTAGGGACAGGACTATGGCGATGATTATGCCGATAAATGCGGGCAGGATGTAGGCGTCAGCTGCGGATCCTGAGGGTTGATTGGGGTTTTGGGTTGGAGAGTTGGTTTCGCCTACTGTTAGATAGGTTGTTGATGATGATGGGCCGTAGGCTTCGGAGCCTGCAAAGGCGGCATAGATTTGGTAGGTGCCGGGGATTGCGGGTTCGAAGGTGAAGGCATAGTTGCCGCTTGCGTCGCTTATGGTTTCACCTAGGGTGATATAGTTGTTGTTGGGGTCAATGGCAGCAAAACTCACAGGTACGCCTGTGGCATTTAGAGGGGCGGGGGCTTGTTGGTAGAGGTGCTACATCCATGCAGTTTGGTCGGCGTCTGAGATTGCGGGGGTGCCTTTGAGTGAGAAGTCGAGTTTGTCGTTGGTGTTGCGTCGTCCAGATGTTGTTTGGTCGGTGACGGTACCGGTGAGGGTGACTTTACCTCCAAGGAGTAGGGATCCTTGGGGTGGGGAGACAGTGGTTGCGCTTGGGCCGCGGCCAAAGCAGTAGAGTTGGTTGTCATAGGCGTTAAGGGCGATGAGGCGTCCGTCGGCTAAAACAAAGTTGCTGCCGGCATTTCCAGAGGGCATCATAACCCCATAGACTGGAAAGTTCCATAAGCGTACGCCATTTGATGCGTTGATACACTGCAATACGTTTCCGCTTTCTAAGACTGGACCGGGGGAGTGGCGGCCGGTACCGATGTAGATTCGGCCATCATAGGAAACTGCACCCACATTCATGGGGTAGGTGCCAAAGACTGAATCGACCAGATATTCATTAGCGGCAGTAAAGTTCCACATATAGCCCGTTCGTAAATCAATGGCAATTAAAACGCCGCCATATCCGCTTGATAGAAGCGTATTGCCGTATCGGTTAGTATTGAAGCCATAGTAGTCTGCTTGTGGTACAGTGACATTCCAGAGTTGAGTGCCGGTTTTAGCGTCAAATCCCCAGCGTTGAAGCAGTCGGGTGGACTGATAGACCACAGTTGCGGTTTCTTTGTCGATTGAGTATACGCCTGTTAGGGTGATGGAGGCGTTACTCTCAGTAGATGCGAAAGGAGGAGTGAAGGTATTGCGCCAGAGTTCTTTGCCTTCGTTGCCTTTTGAGAGATCAATTGCAAGGACAAAGGCTGGAACGACCCCGCGTTCATCGTTGCGTCCAGGAGTTGCAAATAGGGCGTATTGACCTTCGCGTATGGCTTGAAGAGTAGCGGTCTGGTTTAACAAGGCGTTTGATGGACCTGAGATGCTGGGGATAGAAAAGTTGCCGGTGATCATTAGATTGCCGTCATGAACTATGTTGTATGCAACAGCGGCGCCCCAAAACGGAGTGGTAGATCCTCCACCGCCTCCACCTGAGGGTCGCCACTGCCAAGCATCGGTTCCGTTTATTCCACTAACCATGGTGCCTGCAGAAGTGTTCCAGATGGTCATGTAGGGTTGGGTACCTATGTTAGTCACGTTGTAGCGAAGTATGCTTCCATCCATACCATAGACAGGTGTTCCACCTGTGGAGACGTTGGCTATGTAGGTTACATGTTGGAGTGTGTGTGCGTCAATGATGTCCCAGATGGTTCCAAAACTGTTTGATGCGAGGGAGGTTTTGTTTATGTTGGAAGCTCCGCTGTTTACGGTTAGGGTCAAATCAGGGTTTAGGGTTACGTTGGATAGTCGAACTATGTCAGGCAGATCTGCGTATGTGACGGGTCGGTAGAGGTAGGGAAAGCCGCCATTTTGGTTAGGTGATGCGTAATCGTAGACTTGGCCAAATGTTGGGGCGATGTCGGTATAGTTTTCGTAGAGGGTTTCGCCAGTGTAGAGGTCAACAGCAGCCCAGCCTTGGGCGCTAGCGCCTGTGTAGCGGGGTTGGTAGTGGATTTTACCGTCTATAACAACGGCAGTAAAGGCTAGACCTTGATAGTGGTATTGTGCAAAACCAGAAGTGCCATAGCGGTTGTCCATTAGGCCGCCTACCCAGTAGGGTTTGGTCCACAGGATATGGGCGCTGCCCGGACCGGGACTGTAGCTGAAGTAGGAGGAGCCTTCGTTTGCACTGCCTTGGGGCCATTGGTTAGCTGCACCGCCGATCCAGTTGCCGGTAAGGGTGTAGAAGAGGTTCATGTTGCTTGAGATGGGGCGGGTCCAGTAATCTTGGGGAACAGGGGCATCGCTTCGGGTGGGAACGGGTTGGGTTTGGACTTGGAAGGTGGCAATTGGGCTAAAAGCATCGCTGTAGACGTTTTGGGTACCTGCGCCAGTGTTCACAGTTTGGGAGGGGAAAAATGCTTGGGCGGTGTAGGTGCCGGTCTTTTCGGTAGCCATGAACACAACATAGGCTGCACCTGTGGGATCGGTTCGCTCAATGGGTAGGGTGGTGTTGGTGCCATCTGGGTCGGTTACGATGATTTGTAGGTTTGACCAGCCGCGTTCGCCCTGAGTTGGGGCTGTGCCATACGGGGGTATATCTGCGGTCCAAGTGAGTAGGATTAGTTCTTGGTTTAAGCCTACGCTGGGGCTGTTTACTGCAAGGTAGATGTAGGAGTTGAAAAAGGTGGTTTGAGCTGAAGCATTCATCAGAATTGTTGATGCTGCGATTGTCAACAGCAAAAAAACTGAAATCATAGAAAAAAAAGTTTTTTTATTTTTTATTTTCATAAAGTTTCCTCATTATTTTTCACGAGAAACTGATCAGTCATGCTTCTCGTTAAAAACAGCAAAAAAGCTCATAAGTAGTGATTGCAAGAATCCTTATTAAATTTGCGGCAAAATCAACTAAACCTACGCTAACAAGATGCAAATAAATCAGCACTAACACAACAACAAAAACGCAGCTACCACAACCAAACAACCACACAACCAAAACCACAACCCAAAAAACCCACCCCACTTTTAGACAAGAAATCAATATATCCCATAAACCCCCTATCTACACCATCGGGGGTAAGATCATCAAAAAAATCTTTGTAACAACCATCCTTTTTACCATCCTCCTTATTTCCGGAATAGCCTCAATCTCAATCGGCGGGCAAACACAAGCCGCACCCACCATCCGCCTAGACCAATATGAGTGGCCCCAATTTCAAGGCGACTCCGCCTACACCCGCTTCTCAGCAGGCCCAGCCCCCAACACACCAACCATAACCTGGAAAGCTGACATACCCAACATCCAACCCTACATAGCAGCCTTTAATGGCAAAATCTATGTCACCAACCACACCCACGTCTTTGCACTCAACCAAGAAGGGACCCTAGTTTGGCAAACCCAACTCCCAGAAGAAACACACTGGCCCATAGCGTACAAAATCGACAACACACACATGATAGTTGAGAGCTACTGCCTCAACCCCCAAACCGGAGACATACTTTGGAAAAGCCCAGATTTTAACACCTATACAGGCATCTTTAACACCAATGTCTACAGCCCAGAACAGAAAATGTTCTACACCAAAAACAACTCTACCATTGTGGCTTGGGACTTTAGCAACCCCTCAAAACCGCCCACAGTAGCTTGGACGACCTATATTCGCGGCGGCGGCATAACAGGTATTGGCATCACCTACGGCGAGGGCAAAATCTTTACCGGATCGTTCCAAAACATGCAATATGCCCTCGACGCTAAAACAGGCGACATTATTTGGGCTACCCCAACCAAGGGGCCCATGATATTTACAGGAGCATATGCCGATGGGCTGTACTTTAAGGGTGGAAGCGATGACAATACCATGTATGCCTTCAACGCCACCAATGGCAACATTGTCTGGCGATATCGACCAGATACCGATGGCTATTTCACCACGGGATGTGCGGTTGCCTATGGTTTGGTATATGAGATGAACAAAGACGGCTATCTCTATGCCTTTAACATGTACACAGGTGAAGTGGTCTGGAGATACAAAGGCCCAAATGACACCTTGATGTGGCCAGGCATGCCCTCAGTTGCAGATGGAAAACTCTACATGACCACCGGTCAATCAGCCCAATACAACGCTGAGAGCGGCATATCCGAATTTTCCTGCCTAAATGCCTACACCGGCAGAAAAATCTGGTCACTAAACATAGAGGCCCTACCACCCCGAGAATCAGTGGCCATTGCCTACGGCACACTCTATCTTATCCCCGGAGATGTAACCACAGCAGTGGATACCATCTCAGGTAATGAGTACACAACAGTTAATCAAATCTGGGCTATGCAAAGCACCGATGAGCAAAATAATATACCCTCCACCGTGAGCGATTGGCCGCAGTGGCGCGCAGACGCAACCCACTCCTCCACCGCAGAAATTGGACCCAAAAATCTCACTGTTGATTGGTGGTTTAGCACCAAAGGAGCCGTTAGTGCCTCACCCTCAATAGCCGATGGTGTACTCTACGTTGGCTCACAAGATAAAAACCTCTATGCGCTAAACGCCTACACAGGCGATCTGCTCTGGAAATTTGCCACCAAAAGCCCCATAGAATCCTCCCCCGCAGTAGATAATGGCAAAGTCTACACTGGAGGCGATGATGGTTATGTTTATTGCCTAAATGCAAAAACAGGCAGACTTTTGTGGAAGACCTTTGTCAATGGCGATCTACCCTTTACATTTGGTAATTTAGTCTTAAAATCCTCCCCCGCAGTAGTGGATGGAGTGGTTTATGTAGGTTCACTAGACACCCACCTATACGCACTAGATGGCAATACGGGTCATATTAAATGGCAAACAAAAGCTAAGGGCCCCATAGAATCCTCCCCCGCAGTAGCTGAGGGCGCAGTTTATTTTACCGCTGAAGAACCTGACGCAGGAGCACTCTACAAACTAGATGCCACCACAGGAGAAATTTTGTGGACATACGAGATTCCTTATCGCATATCGTTTGGCGGCGGCACCCAAATGCTAGGCTCGCCCTCTGTTGCAGAGGGACGAGTGTTTGCGTCCTCTAATTGGGGTGATTACTTCTGCATTGAGGCCAGCAGCGGCAATATGCTGTGGCACTTCTCAAACCCCACCGCCACAGAATTCATCGTATCCTCACCAATCTATGTCAAAGACGGCACTGTGCTACTAATTGACAAATTCAATTTGGCATGCGTTGATGTTTCTAACGGCTGGACAAAGTGGACCATCTACACAGGCGATGAACTCTACGTCTCCCCCTCCTATGCCGATGGCAAAGTCTACATGGCCACCAGCCAACGCCACATCTTTATCTTTGATGCAACAAATAACGGCGCCAAAATCGCAAACGCTACCCTCCCCTCAAGCACCTGGTCCTCACCCACCATAGCCAACGGCAAACTCTACATAGGCTGCAACGACTGGAACATCTACTGCTTCAAAGAAGACACACCCGAACCCCCAACAACCCAAACAACCCCACCCCCAAACAGACCAGCAATAATAACACCAGCAACAATCCTTGGCACCATAATCATAGCCATCATAATCGTAGCCACCATAGCAATAGTCTTCAAAATATACAATCACAACAAAAAATAACAGCTAACGCACCGCTCAAATACATAACCACCTTCTTTATTGTTCTTGGCAGAGTATGTACCAAGCAGACTGCGGGTCTAACAAGAGAAAGCAACAGTCAAAGCCGCCTGAAATTCAACTATGCAAGTTGAGTAGGGAAATAATTTTGGAAGGGATAACGTGGTACAGTAAGTGATATATAACGAGGTTTTGAGTATCAAAGTGTGTTTGATATCATCGCTTGGTTAACCCAAAATACTCTCCATTTAGGTATTATAACAGCTGTAGCAGTGCTTATTTTTGCGATTGTGTTGGATTTGATTTTAGGGGATCCTTCACCCAATTATCCTGACAAGTTGGCGTTCAAGTTGCATCCTACGGTGTTGATGGGAAATTTTACTAAAAAAATTGAACCCTACTTCAAAAACCCTGATCCTAAAATGGAAAAGTTTCTAGGGGTCTTGTTGGGCTTAACAGTTATCTTTGCGTTTGCCGCACCCACATTTTTTGGGTTGTGGGCGGTCTATACGTTTTTGCCGAGCTGTCTTAACATATTGCTCTATGCAGTCATTGGCATAATGCTGCTAAAGATGACTATCTGCATAAAGCTCGAAACGGATTGGGCTAAAGCCACTGCGGCGGCTATTAATCAAGATGATGCGGCAGAGACCAAAAAATATGCCCATTTCTCGCGTCGGGATAGTAAAAATCTCAATGCCACCCAGATGGGTAGTGCTGTTATAGAATCGATGTCTGAGAACTTGATTGATTTTAAGCTCTCGCCTATGATGAGTTTTGCATTATTTGGAGTTACAGGTGCGATAGCGTTTCGCGCCATAAACACCCTAGATGGTATGGTGGGCTTTAAGACCAAAGAGCACATAAACACCGGCTGGTTTAGTGCCAATCTCGATAACTTTGTCAACTATATCCCCACGCGTCTAACGGCATTGTTAATGATTGTTGCCGCAGCCATTTTGCGCATGGATGCCAAAAATGCTTGGCGAGTTGCCCGACGTGACCATAAAAAGACACAAAGCCGCAATCATGGCTGGCCAATGGCCGCCACCGCAGGAGCACTTCGTATTCAACTTGAAAAACCCGGCCAATACATCCTAGGTGATCCTCAAGAGCCGCTGACAGGGGATAAGGTCTTAGGTGCGCTAAAGATTCGTGATGTGACCATTGTGCTCTGGGGGTTGATTTGTGTGGCGGTGCTAATTTTGGTGCGGCTCTGGATTTTCCCGATGTAGGGTAAACATTAAATCAATGTGCGATATGGCTGTATTGAAGGCACCTCGATGCGTGTTTGTTTAATTAATCCTCCGCGGATTCAGCCCAAGGTTTGGGGTAAACCCAACGTTTTTCCACCCATAGTTATGGTATCGGTGGCAGCGGTGCTTGAGAGTAATCATCAAGTCAGCATCATTGATGCACCCACTGAGGGGTGGAATAATTTGCTTGAGTTGGATGCAACCAAATACCGGGTAGGGTTGAGCCCCGAAACAATTGCTGGGCGCATTCGAGATTTCAAGCCCGATGTGGTTATTGTAGAGATTCCTTTCTCAGGCTGGTCTAAGACTGCCTATGAAGTTGTTACCCTCACAAAAAATATAGATAAAACCATCACCGTCGTGCTATTTGGGCTACATTCCTCTGCTCGTCCAAAGGAGTGTTTAGAGGACAGTGAAGCAGATTTTGTGGTAGTCGGCGAACCCGAAATCACCATAAAAGAGTTGGTTGAGGCTCTGGAGAAAAAAACTGATTTGGAGGGTATTGATGGGTTGGGTTATAGAAAAGAGGGGGTCATACAGCTAAACTCCAAGCGCGCGTTTATTGAGGATTTAGATACTTTGCCTATGCCGGCGCGTCATCTCTTGCCGATGCAGATCTATGCTGATGCGGTTAAGGAAAATCCTCTGCGGGGAGAAATCACGCAACCCAATACCATAGTCATCACTAGCCGTGGTTGTCCCTTTAGCTGTGTTTTTTGCACTCATGCTATTGTGTGGGGTAAAAAATGGCGCGCGCGAAGTCCCAAAAACGTGGTCGATGAACTGGAGCATATCATCAAAACCTACAACATCAAACAGATAGACTTTGCCGATGATAATCTGACCTGGGATCCCAAGCGTATGGCCGCCATATGTGATCTAATTGTTGAGCGTAACCTGCGCTTTGAGTGGTTTACTCCAAATGGTGTTCGTGCGGATACGCTAAGTGAGGATTTGTTGCGCAAGATGAAGCGGGCGGGGTGTAAAAAAATCCGTGTGGCCCCCGAATCAGGCGTCCAACGCATCGTCTCTGAGGTTGCTAAGAAAAATCTGGATCTAAAAAAGGTTGAAGCCGCCGTTGTCGCCTGTAAAAAAGTGGGAATAAAAGTGGGTGTCTTTTTTGTTATGGGATTAATCGGGGAGACTAAAGCCGATATAGAGCAAACTATTCAATATGCCTACAAGCTCAAAGAGTTGGGTGCAGAGAGCTTTATCTTCAGTATTGCTATGCCGGTTTATGGCACCGAATTCTATGAACAAACAAAAGCGGGAGGATATTTGCGCGAAGACTTTTGTGACTATGCCCTAGCCGCCACAGAACCACTGATTGAAACCAAAGAGTGGACTGCGCAAGATTTAATGGAGCTATGCATGAGAGCCAACGCCATAAACCGCACCCTAACCTACAAAAAACTCCTCACTGCTCTACGCAATCCCCAAAGAACCATACGAATGCTACGTGGAAAATAATGAGTAGATTGCGCGTCCAGTTTTGGCAGGTTTACGGTGGTAGTTGTTTGCCAAACCGGTGGGGACATGTTTTACGGCATACATAGCAACTAACTTGCCAGTGGGCATTTATCATTTTGAAGCACATTCCAGCACATTCGCTCTTTCCAAATAAATCAGGAGTGGTTAAGGCTTTTGAGGGACAGAGTTCAACGCATTTGTTACAGTTGTCACAAACAATATCTTGTGTTTTTTTATCGGGTGTTAACTCGGCATCGGTGAGAACTGCGCTAAACCAAAGAAGATTGCCATAGATCGGATTGGTGAGTAAATAATTTCGGTTAATAAGTCCCAGTCCAGCCAATTCAGCAGCATGTTTTAGAGATATGAGGCCGAATTGTTTGCCATTCACCCATTTGCCGCCAAATCCGCTTATATCGCGTGCTTTGTATCCGTCAGCTTTGATTTGTTTTGCTACGTTTTTTGCGATAGTGTTTATTTTTTCTATCATGATCTTTCGGTGAGCGGTATATTCAGTTGAATTGAGCAGGGCTTCTTGGGGGAAGGGGGCGCCCAAAACAATCACTGAGAGACAACCAGCGAGGTGGTCTGAGGGTTTAAAGCCCTCGGGGGCTAAATTGAAATCTTGGGAGGCGGCTATACCAACTACACTGGCGCCGGCATTTAAGCCGTAGGTTTTCACTATTTCGCTGTTTAGCACCTTTGTGGGTTTACCCATATTTTTCAGTCACCGATGTTGTTGGTGTGTTGGCGGGTGGTTAGTTTCTTCTGAGTTTGAGTTTAATGTTGGCGGCTAGGTGGAGACCTACGGTTATGGCTGTGTAGAGTTTGAAGCGGCGGCGTTTGTCCATGAAGTAGGCGCGTCTTAGGTAGTAGTGGTGGAATGCGCTTTCGCGGAGTTTTCCGAGTTCTTTCATGCTTAGTTGGGGGGTTTCAAAGATGGGGCGGGTGGTGTCGTATTTGTCAAAGTCGGTGACGCGCAACCAGCCATTGGCAATAACTTGGTCGTAGAGGGGTGTGCCGGGGAAGGGGGTTGCGACGTTGTAGAATCCTACTGCGTCGGGGGCGATTTTTTCGACGAATTTGATGGTTTTCCAGGCGCTTTTTTTGGTTTCGCCGGGGAAGCCTAGGATAACGTTGGGGACGGGTTTCATGCCGGCTTCGCGGACCCAGCCCATGACTTTTTCGGTTAATTCTGGGGTGATGCCTTTTTTCATGGCGTCAAGGACTTGTTGGGTGCCTGATTCGATGCCGCACCAAAATGAGATGCATCCGGCTTCTCTCATTTTTATGAGTAGTTCTTTGGTGACCATGTCGACGCGGCTGCCGCAGTTCCACTCGATTTTTAGGTTGCGTTTTATGATTTCGTTGCAAAGTTCCTCTACGAGGTCTTTGTCGACTGTGAAGGCGTCGTCGCAGAAGGTGAATTTGGTTTTGCCGTAGGTTTTGTAGAGGTATTCTAGTTCGTTAACTACGTTTTGGGCGCTTCGCATGCGGTATTCTCGGCCGTGCATGCGCACGGTGCAACAGAATTCGCACCAGTACACGCAACCGCGGCTCATGGATAGGTAGAGGACATCTTCATATTCTTTGAATTTTTCCATGGGCCATAGATGGCGTGCAGGGAAGGGTAGAGAGTCGAGATCTTCGATGTAGGGTCGATCGGGGGTGCGAACAATTTGGTTGTTTTTTCTATAGGTGAGGCCTAAGACGTCATCGCAGGGTTTGTTGGCTTCGAGGTGTTGCACCAATTCAAGAATGGTGGCTTCGCCTTCTCTTCGGATAACTATGTCAAGTTCGGGGCATTCTTCTAGGGCGTGGTCGTCCCAAAATGTTACATGGGGTCCGCCGGCAAGGGTTGTGCAATTTGGCAGGGCCTGTTTTGTGGCCTTGATGAGGTTTAGGCCGGATTTGTAGGTGAGGGTGGAGGAGGTTATGCCTACTATGTTGGGTTGGCGTTTTTGGATTTCTTGGGTAAATTGCTCTATGGAGAGTTTTTCGACTTGGCAGTCAATGACATCGACTTTATAGCCGTTTTTTTCTAGGACTGCGGCGAGGTATCCTAAACCCAGAAGCGCAAAGGGCCAGTGCATAACAGCACCAACCGGTGCGGCAGGGTTAACTAGGGTTATGTGGGGTTTCATTTCTGCTTCACACCAACTTGCCTCTTGATGGGAACGCTTTATGCTTAAACATTTCGCATCCCCACAAACCAGCTACTCAGACTTGGTGCGGCTATATTTGTAGAGAAAAATGAGAAAGTCAGGCTAAAAGGGGTGGGTTTCTGCGGAACATCTTTAGCTTATCTTGGTGTGTGTATAGTGTTATGATAAGCCGAAGGATGTTGTGTCTCGGTCTATTGTTGTTGCTCTTGTTTTCAAGCATGGTTTATTCAACAGTGGTAGTAGCAGCAGATTTGTCTGGGGGTGGTTTGGGGTGGCCGATGTTTCGTGGTGATTTGTTGCATAGTGGGTTTTCTTCTACGCAACAGGTGCCGTTGTCTAATCAGACTCTTTGGAAGTTTAATACTGGGGGGCAGGTTGGTTCACCTACCTATAGTGATGGTATAGTCTATGTTGGTTCATATGATCATAGAGTTTATGCTTTTAATGCTGACACCGGAGAGAGGGTTTGGGTTTATGCTACTGGGGGTATAGTGGTTTCTAGGCCGGCGGTTGCAGAGGGGGTTGTGTATGTGGGCTCAGAGGACTATAATCTCTATGCGTTAGATGGGGTTACGGGTAGAAAGCTCTGGAGTTATTCAACTGGGTATTATGTGGATTCAGATCCTGCGGTTGTTGATGGGGTGGTGTTTTTTGGTTCAGAGGATAACAGTGTCTATGCGCTAAAAGCCGATACTGGGGAGTTAATTTGGAGTTATGCTACAGAGGCGGAGATTATGCTATCCTCGGTGACGTTAAGTGAGGGTATGGTCTATGTTGGTTCACTGGATAAAAATATCTATGCACTAAACATGACCAGTGGGGAGCTTGTTTGGAAGTATACAACGGATGCAACTGTTGCGTCTACTCCAGCAGTTATGGATGGCATGCTTTATGTGGGGTCTTCTGATGGGTATCTCTATGCTCTAGATGCTGCAACGGGTAGTTTGCAGTGGAGGTTTGCCACTGGTGCGGCTGTTTATTCCTCGCCGGCAGTATCGGGGGGTTTGGTTTTTGTGGGTTCGATGGATAGTTGTGTTTATGCAGTAGATGCCGCAAGGGGGGAGTTGGTTTGGAGTTATGCTACAGGTGCAGGGGTTGCCTCCGCGCCTATTGTTTGGGGGGAGCGGGTGTTTGTGGGTTCAGATGATAGTAAAATCTATGCGCTAAATGTCAAAGATGGTGGGTTGGTTTGGAGTTTTCTTAGTGGGGATCAGATAATTTCGCGTCCCGAGATTGCTCAGGGGCGGGTTTTTATGGGGTCTTCTGATGGTAAACTCTATGCTCTTGATGTGTTAGATGGTGGGTTGGTTTGGAGTTTTGCTACGGGTAAAAAGGTTGATTCCTCGCCCACGGTTTGGGAGGGTTTGGTTTTTGTGGGTTCGCATGATGGTAAGGTGTATGCGTTAAATGCCTCAACGGGTATGGCGGGTTATGATTGGGAGATGCACAACAGTGCAATTTGGAGTTACGATACCGGGGATATGGTGATGTTTTCCTCGCCGGCAATCAGTGAAGGGGTAGTGTATGTTGGGAGCTATAATGGTAAGATCTATGCGCTAGATGCCTATACAGGGGTTTGTCGGTGGAGTTATCAAACAGGCTATGCGGTTGTTTGTTCACCCACAGTTTATGGGGAGGTGGTGTATGTGGGCTCAGAGGACTATAGTTTCTATGCACTAAATGCCCAAGACGGTACGCGGCTGTGGAAATATGAAACCAAAGATCAGATCATGGTGTCCTCTCCTGCGGTTTTTGGGGGTGTTATCTATTTTGGCTCAAATGATGGGTATCTCTATGCTCTAAACCCAGACGGCACCCTGTTGTGGAAAACACAATTGGGAGGTTATGTGGTTTCTTCGCCTGCCATATCAGAAGAGAAGGGGGTAGTGTATGTGGGCTGTTATGATCATAGTCTCTATGCCCTAAACGCAGTAAATGGGGAGTTGATTTGGAATTATTCCACAAGGGGTACGGTTTCGTCCTCGCCGGCCATCGCCTACAACAAGGTCTATGTGGGCTCTGAAGATGGCTACCTCTATGCACTAAACGGGGTAGATGGCACTCTTGTGTGGATCTATCAGACAGGTGATAGTGTTAGCTCCTCACCAGTTATTGCAGATGAGGTGGTGGTGTTTGGATCCAGTGATGGCAAAGTGTATGCGCTAAACGCCCAAACCGCAGAACTGCAGTGGAGCTATCAAACAGGCGGTGCAGTGGTCTCCTCCCCCGCCCTTGCAAACAATGCCATATATGTAGGCTCATATGACCATCTCATCTATGCAATCGGCAACCCAGACAACAACAACGGCAATAACTTCCAAAAAAATGAAAACCAATCAATCCCTCTGTGGTTAATTCTGCTCAGCGTTGCCAGTATACTTCTTCTAATTGGTGTCGTGGTACTGATATTTTGGGTACGCCAACACAAACACCAACCAACACTAAATAACAAACAAACTGCTCAAACCAAGAGCAGAGGTTAGCAAAGTTCATAAGCAAAAAACCCGCCATAACTACCCAACCGTGAACATGATGATGCCCAACAAGAAAATAGCTCTCATCACACCTCCACTTCTCACCGACATCGGACACCACCCCCTCTTCCCGCCGCTGGGACTAGCCTATATGGCAGCAGTTTTAGACCAAAATAATTTTGAGGTTAAAATCATCGACTGTCCAGTGAATCGCTATGACTACACCAAACTCCAAACCGAGCTGACATCCTTTGAGCCGGCAATAATTGGCATAGGCTCCATGACACCTATAGCAGAAGCCGCTTTTCAAACCGCACAAACCGCAAAACAGGCCTGTCCAAATGCTCAAATTATACTAGGCGGACCCCATGCCACATTTCAAGATAGAGATATTCTAGCAACAGAAAAATCCATAGATCTAATTGTTCGAGGCGAGGGCGAAGAAACGCTTCTTGAACTGGCAAACCAATCCCAAACAAACAAACCGCTAAACGATATAAAGGGCATATCTTTTCGTAAAGGCCAAGAAATCATCCAAACGCCTAACCGACCCCCCATTCAAAACCTCGACAGTCTCCCCCGGCCAGCCTACAAATATGTACCCATTGAGAAATATTGGGTTCAGGGTCAAAAACTACTCTCAGTTATAACCAGCCGTGGTTGCCCCTACAAGTGCCCCTTCTGTGTTGCATCACAAATGTTTGGCCAACAATTCCGCGCGCGAAGCCCCCAAAACGTACTTGATGAGTTGCAGTGGCTACAAAGTGAATACGGCGCTGAGGGTATAGCATTTCAAGATGACACTTTGACTTTTGATAAAAAAAGAGCCGCTGACATCTGTGATGGTATGATTGAGCGCAAAATTAATCTGCGATGGGGATGCGGCACCCGAGCCGACACCGTCACCAAAGAACTCTTGCAAAAGATGGCCAAAGCCCACTGTGACGAAGTCATGTTTGGCATAGAATCGGGATGTGAACAAATGCGTCAGACCTTAAAACATGGTGTTACCAATCAGCAATGTCACAATGCCATAAAGTGGGCCAAAGATGCAGGCATGTTTGTCACTGTCTCAGTTATCATAGGCTATCCTGGGGAAACTAAACAGACTCTCCAAGAAACGCTGGATTTTGTGCGCAAAACTGAACCTGATGATGCTTGGCTCTGTCATGCTACGCCTTTTCCGGGCACGCAACTAAGAGAACTTGTTGAGAAAAATGGCTGGAAGATGTCAGATGATTGGAAAACATATAGTACTATGAATGCTATCTTTGAAGATCCCAATCTACCGGCTAAAGAAATTGCTCAAATGCGCAAGCAATTCTACAATAAATTCTACTCCATAAACTATATCATGCGTCAAGCCAAGAAAGGTTATCTTCAAGGTAACATTTACAGCAAAATAATGACACGTACTGCTGTAAACTATAATCTATGGCGCGCTATGTCAGCATTCCACCGCTAAATAGCGGTCTGTTAAACTTGAGGCGGGCGACCTTCTCTATTTTAATTTTATTAAACAATTTTTGGCAAAACTTGCTAAGTGTGGAATTAAAAAAACTATAAGTCCATAACTAACATACAAGTTCTAAAGAGTTTATCTTAGATTTTTGCAGTTGCCCATGATCACACGTATTCACAAAAACCAAGACGATATATTAACATAAAAACCAACAACACCAAACATACACCACAACCTTGTATGCGGGTTATGGATTTATTGAAAAAAAGAGAAAAAGAAAGGAAGGAAATTGGTTTTGTTTGTTGTTTGTTTAGGGGCGTTTTCTGAGCATGATCATAATCAGGACGCCGATTATGATTATCGCGATGATTATGGCTGCGACTGCGGGTAGGAAGTAGGTATCAGCGATTCCTGGGCCGGGGGTTTCAGTGGGTGCTTGTGTTGGAGCGGCTTCGTCAACTGCAAAAGCAGTACGTCCGTTGGATGGCCAGTAGGATTCACTGCCCTCAAAGCGTGCATAGACAGTGAATTTGCCTTCGATGTCAGGTTTCCAGTTATAGCTAAAGAAGCCTGTTTCATCAGTGGTTGTTTTGCCAATGGGACGATAGTTGTTGTTGCTGTCTAGTATTGAGAGTTCAACAGTAACACCGGTGACATTTTTTGGCATTGGTTGTTGCATGTAGACATATTCCATCCATGCGCTTTGGCTCTCATCAGATACTGCTGCAACACCGTTGGGGAACCGTGCAGATCTATCAGCGTCACGTGTGCCTGCAGATATGTCTGTGACTGTACCCGTTAGAAGAACGCTACTGCCTGAAGTGACAACGCCAGTATTGGTATTGATAGTGGTTTGGGATGGCCCCTTACCGAAGGTATAGATTTGGGCGTCATAGCTGTTCCAGCCAACCATATAGCCATCGGCAATTGCGCTTGGTTCACGTGCATAGGTTCCAAGGATACTCCAAACAACAGAACCGTCATTGACGTCAATGGCCATTTTACGTGCGTTGGTAAATAGCGGTGGGTCATACATGCGGCCCTCAGATAAGAACAGTTTTCCGTCAGCAATGCTGTGTGAACCAAAGTGCCAATAGGGGTAGATACCATAAGGTGTGTCATAGCCTGCACTTCTTGGTGTTAGTGTCCAATTGACAGTTGCGGTTGCTAGATCGATTGCGTTGACATAACCGCCAAAGTCCCAGATGTAGCATTTACCGTATGCTATAGCGCCACCACGAGATAGAGTGCTAAGTGAATTGCCTTCCAATGAGATGCCTTTGCCTATTTGCTTACCGGTTTGTATGTTGTAAACATAGGCTATGTTGAGGTCTTTGTCATGCGTAACATAGTAGCCATCGCCTGCTGCGACAACAGTGATTTCGTTGTATTGCTGGGTGTCCCGTCTAACTGGGCCCCAGAGTAGTGTGCCGTTCTTTGCACCAATTCCGAGTTCAATTGAGTATTCTGTGCCAAATTGGTCTGTGAACATGGGCAGTTCTTGTCCGTGAGATCTTAGCACAATGACGTCATTTGTTCTTGCAGCAATGGTCAATAGTGGGTTTTTGTTTGTGTCTGGACCGGTGATGTTAACATCCTTACCGTCGATTTTGATGGTTGATGGAATAGGCACAGACCATTCAATACCACGTGAGAAGGGAATGTTACCTGTGGGACGAATTGTAGAAGCACTGCCTGTTGTACCTGATAAGCAGTGGGTTGAGTTCCACATGGTAAGTGAGAGGTTGGGATATGTGCCGTTTATGTAGTACATGTATACTGCGCCCTGCGTATTGTCATCGTCTGTCTCAACTAGACCAGGAGCTGTTGTACTTTGGACACCTGTTATGCTTGCAATATAGTAACCGGTTAGGGGGTCGTAGAGTTTCCAAGTGGTAGAGTTTGCGATTGCGACTAGGTAGGCTTGGGTTCCATATTCTTGAACTGTGTGGAATTGCATGTTCCAGCCAAAGACTAAGGTATCATTGGTGTCTTTGTGCCAAACCAACTCACCTGTGCGCAGATCAACTGCATCCCATCCAGGTGTGCCGCCGGCACTTGTGACGGTTGTAGGTGTGTTGGGATAGAGCTTGTAGTATATGATGCCGTTTAGGATAATGGGTTCAAATTGCCGATAGAGAATAGAGGTTGAGGTGTACTGACTCTCTTGATCGCCGCTAATCGGTCCGCCGACTTGGCCGCCAAACGCAGTGGGCTTTACCCACATGATGTGGCCGGTGTTGGGTGCTTGGCTGTAAGGGTTAAAGTTGTTACCTGTAGCATCATATCCACCGGTGTCGGTAAATGAGGGTTTGCCTAGGCCCCACCAGTTGCCGCCCAATTTTGACCATGCAAAGTTAGTTGAATATATGGGTCGTGACCAATACTCTGTGGGTAGCGGTACAAAGGGGGTTGATGAGATGGGGTCTGTTTGGACGGTAAAGTTTACGGCTTTACTCATGGCGGGTTGAATGTCGTAGTCAACTCCAGAGACTCGGATGGTTTGGCCTTTGTAGAATGCTTGTGCTGTATAGTTGCCCTCGACTTGGGGGACAAATACTATACCGCCGACACCACCGGTTGTATCGCTGTCGTAGGGACCAAAGGTTTCGTTTCTGCCATCGGGTTTGACAATGACAATAGACATTTCTTTGAAGGTTCCTGGTATGGGTTTTGTGGAAAATAAGCTCAAGTACAAATCTTGGCCTATACCGACGGGATTAGGTTCAGCGTGGACTTCTAGATATATTGGTATTTTTGGGTTTTCTGCGGATACAACGGAGGCTAATTGGCATACTGTAGGTACTAATAGTGCGACTAATAGAATCATTGCGAGAAAAGTTTTTGTTTTTTGCAATTTTATTACTCCTTAAATTTATAAATAAATTAGGTGAATTGAAAGTGTATATATAATTTTGGTAAAGTCACCCGATACCATTTTAAAACCATAAGTCTATAACCAGCATACACGTGTTGCGTATGGTGGTTTTAGGTTAATTTTTTATGCCCACGCTGCAGCCTTAGGTTTTTGTGAAGAAACACAAAAACTACAGCAGGGCAACCAAACTATACTTTAAGCCAGAAATAAAGCTATGTCCAAACTGC
>JAIRQQ010000065.1 GCA_031256395.1 Nitrososphaerota archaeon | reverse complement strand
TAAACCTTAACATTATATATTCCCTGAGTACTCCACGTATGAGGCACAGACACCGACACACCAGCATTAGAATACCCCGTCGTAGTCGAGGTACCATCACCCCAATCAAAAATATAGCGTATCCTATGACCATGCGAATCAACTGAATTTACGTTGAAATAAATCGGTACCCCAACATCACCTTTCCAAGCACTACTAATAGAGGGCACAGTAACCACATGAGGAGACGCAAAATTCTTCAAATGAATATTACCATTACCATACACAGCCAAAGTACTCAAATGCGAATCAGGCACATATGTAAAGGTTTTGTTAATTTGATTGAATGTTGGCCAGACAGGGTAGAATCCAGTCTGAAGCACACTAGTACCAAAAGTTTTGCCTGACCACTGCTGATTACTGGCCCAGTCAAGAGCATAGTTTACCGATACATCATAATTTAATGCCATACTGAAAAAGCAAGTAACCCAACTATACCACTGATGAGTGGGATCGGTATCTGGGATTTTTTGATCTAACGCAGCTGAACCTATGGGAAAGCCTATGTAGCATTGGGGGAAAGCATCAGGATAATTATAACCATCTCTGCTCATGGTTGTTGAAGCGGAACCTGAGGATGGGGAATATTCGGTTATACGGTGTGTAAACGCAAAGGGCAAACTCAACGGGTATCCTGATGCCGAAAACCCTTGACCTAAATACACAATATTTGCTGAATAGCATGTATTGATGAAAGCAAAATGGACCTTCCCAGCCGGAAATTCATCATATATATCCAAATCAAAAACCCCATGACTAAAATCAGTATAATAAGAACTTTGAGAAGAACTTTAGGGCCAATTGGCCCTTCACTGTGAGTACATATTGGTCTTCAGGATTTTTACTTAAAAAATCATCCAGAACCTTTAGGTGATAGTTAAGCAGTTTCTCACTTATCATGTCAAATTTTTCTACTAACTCAGAGTAACTCAAACTGCCGCGCTCATGAATCGACATCAAAATCGTTTGTCTAAGATCATCTTCCAATATTTTATAGAACCCAGCAGACTCAGAAGCCATATCAGAACATGCGCAGAGGCAAATTTTAGAGTTGTGCCGAGTTGTATAGCTAAATAGGGCTAGTAGACTTTTATGTGAGAGCGGCCAGCTATGGATTTAGTTGCACAAATCAGGGTTTCATTGGGCACTGCTATTGGTTTTGGGTTAATAGAGGGCAAACTAGACGCGCCATCAGCTACCGCGTATTTGATGACTTATCGGGAGGGCAGGTGTTTGTCAAACTGTAGTTTTTGTGCCCAAGCTCAAGAAAGCAAAAGCAACACCCAGCTTCTCTCACGTATCACCTGGCCCGTCTTCCCAACTGTAGATGTTATAGAGGCTCTTAGCATATGTGCTGAGCAGAAAAAAATCAAGCGGGTCTGCATTCAAGCCCTAACCTATCCAGAGGTTTTTAGCCATCTGCAAACGTTGACCAAAGAAATCAAGAGCCATACCTCTTTGGAGGTTTCGCTTTGCTGTCAGCCTCAAAGCAGAGAAACCATAGAGCAACTAAAAGCGGCAGGTGCGGATCGGTTAGGCATTGCCATAGATGGTGCAACCCCAGAGATTTTTAGTCGGGTAAAGGGGAGGGGTTATCGCTGGGAAAGTCAGTTTTTGCTCTTCGAGGAGGCGCGGTCAGTTTTTGGCAGAGAAAAGATTAGCACTCATCTGATTGCAGGATTGGGTGAAACTGAGCGGGAAGCCTCAGAGACCATTCAGCTATGTGTGGATCGGGGGGTTTTGCCGGCGTTGTTTGCGTTTACGCCTGTGCGGGGCACCGCTTTGGAGAAGTGTACGGCGCCAAAGATCTCATCGTATAGAAGGGTACAACTTGCGCGGTATCTAATTGTTCAAAGAGAAATCAAAGCAGCCAATTTTACCTATAATGCAGAGGGTAAAATCATAGGGTTTGGATTAGAAAACGCCCGCTTAGAGTCAATAATTAGTTCCGGTTTACCGTTTCAAACTTCGGGTTGTTTGGGGTGTAATCGGCCCTACTACAATGAAAGCCCCCGCGGGCCTATCTATAATTATCCAAAAGCGCCAAATACCGAAGAGATAGCAAAAATAAAAGAAGAAATTTTAGCTGATTAGTTGATCTGCGTTTTGTTGTTTTTTAGTATTTTTGGGTAGTTTGGGGTGCTGGTGGGTTACTTGTTCAACAAGGCGCCAGAATTCATCCATTGTGTAGCCTTTGAGCAGATCTTTCATGAGCTTTTTGACTTGGTAGTAGGTCATCTGAGACTCGCCTTTGTCAAGGTTTTCCTGGGGACCCTTAATACGGCGGAACAACTCATCCATCTGTCGGGGTGAAGCACGGATGCCGGCTTTTTCGAGCAGTTTTTGGATAAGGGTTTGACCTGTGTTTCGGCCGATGAAAATTAGGGTTTCGCGTCCGACAATTTCTGGTGGGAAGGGCTCAAACACCAAGGGCTGGGCCATCATTTCTTCAGCTTCGTGTGTGAAAATGTTTTCGCCGATGATGGGTTTGTGGAACTGGATAGGCATTGCAAAGGCTTTCTCAGTGGATTGGGCAATGCGGTAGATTTTACCCAGATCGATGCCTGTGTCGATGTTGTAGAGTAACTCTGCGGCTGTAACAACTTCTTCAAAGGGTGCAATACCTGCGCGTTCACCAAAGCCAGCAATGCAGGTGTGGAGATAACTCACACCCTCTTCCATGGCGGCTAGGGTGTTAGCAGATGCGAGGCCGAAGTCGTTGTGGCAGTGAATGGAGAGCGGAGCTTTCTTTTTGACGGCTTCAGGCAATCCATCACGTATATGAGAGATGAGATAGCGCATAGAGAGGGGCCGTATGAAGCCGACACTATCCGCTATACCAAGGCGGGTTGCGCCTGCTTCAACTGCAGCTTGGAAAACTTGAAGGATCTCCTCAAGGGGGGTTCTTGTGCCGTCCATGAGGTTAAAGTTTATAGTTGTGCCGTGTTTTTTGGCGTATTCGATACTTTCAACTATTCGCTGCAGACCTTGTTCTTTGGTTAATCTAAGTTTATACTCGAGGTTTAAACCGTTAATGGGGGATTCAAGAGTGATTTCTTTTATGCCGCACTCTATACAGGCATTTATGCTGTTTTTGGTGGGTTCTGCTGAAGCGGTGAGTTTTGCGTTGCTAAAGCTTTCGTTAACTATCCGCTTAACGGCACGTTTTTCTTCCTCAGATATAGCAGGGAATCCTACGTTAATTACAGATACGCCTGCTTCATCCATCAATTTAGCGAGCCTAACCTGCTCGACATAGGTTAAGTAAACAGTGGGAGCTTTGAGACCTTCCCGGAAGGTTTCATCCCAGATGAATACTCTATCAGGTAATTTAGGAGGCAGATTCTTACGTAGGCGGTTGTAGTTTGCTATTAGCCCTTGAGCTTCAAGCTTTTTGAATATGGTCTTCCGCATACAGTCACAATCCAACAATACAGCCAGTTTAACATGATTAATTTGCTATTTCCTATATAAAACTGTTTAAGCTGTCGAGTTACAGATATGACCTATTTTAAGCCTTGTCACAAGTCTAAAGGAGACATAATCAATTTAAAGCTCAAACAAACCAAAACCTCACAAACAAACACACCCCACACCACAAAAAAAGACAACCAAAACAAAACCCAACAAACAACAACCAAAACAAAACCCAACAAACAACACCAACTACCCAAACAAAACCCAATTACACAACAAAAACTAACCAAAAAGAAAACAAAAACAACCCAGCACCAAACGCTAACACAACCCGCTATGAGACAAAATCAGAATCGAGTTGGGAGACACCCGATTTTCTTCGGCGACGCAAACACACAAAAACCACCGAAAAAACAACAAGACATACCACCCCCACAACAAGAAGAATCATCACCCAAGATTGCAAAGAGCCTTGCGAATCAGCAGATCCATCAAGAGCCATCGCAGGCCCTATCACGGGCGAATCCATAAAGGTAATACACCGCGCATCAAACCCGTCAAACTTGGTTTTAAGAAACTCGACAACATCCCGTTCTCTTGTACGATCAAACAAACCAACATTCAATCTGTTTGTAGTTTCATCAATACCAGTATATCTAATATCAAAGTCATTCATAACAGGATTTAAAGTTCTTTGAACTTCATATAAGAAAAACAACGAATAATCAGCAATATCAAAAATTACAGTCTCATCATACCCAGTTAGGTTCCGATAATCATACTCAGTATCCAAATCCACATCTTTGATTAAAACAATATGTAACTTGTTAGACTTATCAATAAAAGCTCCCGCAAACTCATCAGGATACCTAACCACTTCCCGCTCTGTAAACCCATCATACACTAAAACCCTAGGAAAACGATCAATTACATTCAGAAAAAGCATCGCACAACGAGAATTCTCATCAATATCTAAATACTCTAGAAATTCTTGACCCTCATATGCCAAAACAGGCATAAAAGCAGTAAAAACAAGGGTGAAAACTAAAAAGACACCAAGAAAGGGCAAAAATAATTTTTTAAACACCCCATCACTCCACAGAGTTAAGTAACTATCTCAGTAACATAACTCTTGCGCTTGCCCTTATTTTTGAAAAATAACACCACTAAAGACACAACCACAACAACAGCCGCAACCACTCCAACCAATGCACCTACAAGATAGAGCATTTACAGACAATACCGAATCATCAGATAGGACACTACCATAACCAACGGGCACATAACGCTCATTTGTAGCTAAAGAATCACCAAAGGAGCCTCCGATTAGATAAAAAACTTCATACCTGTACACTATTTGAAAACAGGTGAAGCTACATCTATTAACTCTAATTACCGAACAAAACGTTCTACTGTAAGAACGGACAACCCTTGCCAAGGATTAGGGTGGAGGGGCTTGTTTTATCAGTTCATTTATGGCAGCAATTAATGCGTTGCAGGCGGTTTGTCGTGCGGATATGGAGGTGTCGGTTTCAAGTTTTTCTAGTTCTTGATGCAGTTGGTCGGATTTTTCGGTTAGGGTTTGTTTGTGTTTTTCATAGTTGTCATGGAGTTTTTCTTGTTCGGCGGCAAAGCTTTGGAGGGTGAGTTCGGAGTTGTTTTTGGCTGTTGCTAGGTTTTTTGTGATTTGTTCGAGTTTTTCTTGGGCGCGTTTTTTTTCGTTGAATTGGTAGAATTTGACTTTAACGCTTTGTTGGGTGTCTAGTTCTTCTTCGAGTTGGCGGACTTGGTTTGTTTGGCGGGTGATTTCGCTGTTGCGTTGGTTGCTGAGTTCGCGGGTTTTCTCGGCGTATGCTCGATCGGCTTCAGCTATTTGGTGGTTGTTATCGACTAGGGCTTTAGCTTCTTCGGAGAGGGTGGATTCGGCTAGTTTGCTTTGGGCCAGAGCGTCGGTGACATCAAGAAAGATTTGGGTTCGGGTTTTTTGGAATTGTTCATCGGGTTGGATGGCGGGGTTGGATTCGAAGGTTTCAAGTATTTGGCGTAGGTTTACAAGCCAGTCATCATAGTAGCTGCTAAATGGGGAGAGGGCAAAAATTTGGTTTCCCAAGCGTTCGATGCTTGTGAGGGTGCGTTGAGCCACTTCTTGGGGGGAAATTTGGGGGGTTTCTTCTTGGAGATATTTGGCGCCTTGGCGTTGTTTTTTTGCTTTTGTTTTTTTGTCTTGTGAGGTTTTGGAGAATTGTCTACTGGCACCTTTGCGTCCAGTTTGCTGTCTGAAACTCATGTTATTTCAGTGGGGTGAAGCAATATTTAAAGGCTAAGACACTCCACGTCTAGGGAGCACTAAAAAAGTTAGGGGTTATTTTTTGTTTTTGTTTTTTGGGTAGATTTGTCGGGTTGGGTTTTTTGGATAGACTTTGCAGGCGTTTTATCGGCGGAGGGTTTGGCTTTTTTGAATAGATACAGCACAACAACAACAATGATAGCAATCACTATAATTACAGCTATGATGGTGATGGTGGAGTCAACGTTTTGGATTGAATCAGGATCTTGTGTGGCGGTGCTTATGGGTCCTGGAGTGGGGGTTTCAACGATGGTGGGGGGTGCACCTTGGAGTATTGTTCCAAGAGTCTGGATCAGCAGGCTATAGCTGGCGATTTTTAAGTCCTCGGGAACCACAGTTTGATTTAGGTCACGTGCACCAACTTTGAAACTAGTGGTCTGAGAAGGAGTTAGAGGATTGGGAGTTAGAAATTCGGTCATGCCTACGCCGGCTAGTTGGCCGTCTTTGGTAAAGTAGGTTGCCAGAATGATTATGTCTTTGGCATCTTGGTTGCCGGTGTTTTGGATGTTGCCCTCAGCCCAGAAGGCGCCGTCTTTGGCTACAACGCCTTTGTCACCGCTAATGGTTAGATCAGAGTAGAAGTAATCCGAGGTGGCATCTGCATTTGTGACTTTAAAGTCTACTTTTGAGACCGTTCGATCGCCCCAGCCAAGAGAATCCGAGGTAGCAAACTCTAAGTACAGAGGTGCTTTTTGCTGAGGAATCAAATTATAACCCCACACCATCGCAAAAGTATCAGAGGTAGAACCATCAGATAAGGTCAGAGTTGCACTGACCATAACTTTGGAGATGGTGTTTGGGCCTGTGTTTTGGACTTCGGCTATAACCACTATGAGTCCTACTTGGTCAAAGTACCAGTTATAGTTGTCTAGAACCTTTATGCTGGAGGGTTGAGCGTTAGTGTTAGATAGGGTAAATGGACTAAGAGTTATAATAAATATCAAAAACAGTAAACAAATGGTTGCTTTTTTCATCCAAGATGCCTTCGTGTATTTGCACTGCAGCGCAGTATAAATCAGTTTTTCCAAAATCACACAACCACGGTTTAGAGAAACAGGCTATTGCATAAGTCTTAAATGCCTATGGCCGCCATAGCATGTTAGAGCAGTACATATGATAGAAAAGTTACATCCTTATGTAGTATTTCTTCCCCAAGAAAAAAAAGATAAAATTCTAAGCGCCATCTTTGGCTCCAAAGCAGGCGTTGATGTCTTACGATTTGCCCTCAAACAAGGCATAGCCAAAAACATCTACCAAAAAGACCTAGTGAAAAATCTTAACTACTCAAACAAAACCATCATCGAAAACCTCAAAACCCTAACCGCCCTAGGGGTTCTAAATGAGAGCATGGAAAAAAAAGACAAAGAAGACCGCATTATCTGGATAAAAGCCTACCAACTCACCCACCTAGGCAGATGGTTTGCACTCCTAATAGCCGAAGAAACCGAGCTCTCCGCCGAAGAAAAAACCGAAATCCTCCAAAGCCTCTTTCGCACCTACGTCAAACAAGTCAAACGCCTAGCAGAAGAAATCGGCATAAGCGACAAAGTCCTAGTAGAAACCTTCAAAGATGAAATGAAACAACCAACCACCAAACAACCCTAAAAGCGCATCGCAGGAAATTTTGTGACAGAATTTAGATTAGGCGAATTATTCTGCGGCGCAGGCGGATTAGCACTAGCCGCAAAAACAACCCAAATAACGCACCCAACAGAAAAAATCAGCATCACCCATGCCTGGGCAACCGATTACAATGCGGATGCCTGTGAAACCTATCGCCAAAACATCAACCAAACCAATGTAATCTGCTGCGACATAGCAGACCTAAAAATGCAAACCCTACCCCCCGCAGACGCCCTATCATTTGGATTTCCTTGCAACGACTTTAGCGACGTAGGCCAAAAAAAAGGCTTCAACGGCAACTATGGACCCCTCTACCGCTACTGCATAAAAGGACTCCAACATTTCAAACCCAAATGGTTCTTAGCAGAAAACGTCGGCGGACTACGCAGTGCCCACAACGGAGAAGCCCTAAACACCATTCTAAACGAAATGGCCAAAACAGGCTACAACATTGTACCCCACCTCTACTGCTTTGAACACTACCAAGTCCCCCAAGCACGACACCGCATCATAATCGTGGGCACACGAAAAGACCTCAAACTAAACTTTCAAGTGCCCGCACCCCAAAACAAACCACCCACAACCTGCCAAGAAGCCATAGAAAACCCACCCATACCACCAGATACTCCAAACCACGAATTCACCCGACAATCACCCCGCGTCATAGAACGTCTCCAACACATAAAAGAAGGCCAAAACGCATTCACCGCAAACATACCAACACACCTACAACTCAAAGTTCAAGGCGCCACCATCAGCCAAATCTATCGACGACTAAACCCCAAAAAACCCGCCTACACCGTAACAGGAAGCGGCGGAGGAGGCACCCACATCTACCACTGGAACGAAAACCGAGCCCTAACCAACCGCGAACGAGCACGCCTACAAACATTCCCAGATACCTTTACATTTTATGGTCTTAGAGGAAGCGTACGACGACAAATCGGCATGGCTGTCCCACCCAGAGGCGCACAACCAATCTTTGAAGCAATCCTAAAAACCTTCGCAAACATCCCCTACAACCACATCAACCCCAACATCACAATAACATAGAGAAATAACAAAAGAACAACAAACAATAGTACATGGAGAAATGTGATGGATAATCTTACGCCTGAGCAACGCAGAAAAAACATGCAAAACATACGCTCAACCGGAACAGCTGCAGAGAAATTACTAATGGATACGCTACAACAAAGAGGCATAACATTTTCCAGCTATGACAAAACAATTATGGGTAAACCCGATCTGGTCTTCTCTGAGCAAAAAGTAGCGGTGTTTGTAGACTCAGACTTTTGGCACGGCAACCCCGTACGCTTTGTACGGCCCAAAACCAATGTGGAATACTGGGACAAAAAAATTGCAAACAACAAAAAACGCGACCGCAAAGTTAACCGAGAACTCAAAAAACAAAACTGGACAGTTATACGCATATGGGAATACGATATAAAACATAATTTGGACAAATGTGTTAAACGTGTTTTAGCCAAACTACCAAACAACACAGCATAAAAGAAGTGTAAAAAACATTTTCATCGTTTATAGTGACAAGCAAAGTAAAAAAATTTGCAAGGTCATCCAAAACAGAACTCAACCACCAGTCCACCAACCGAGGATTTAGTTAGTCTAACGCCTGCGAATCTGCTAAACAGGAACCTTTGCTTGCTTCTCCTCAGTTTGATTGGGTATTGTTTTCATATTGGCGTCTCCAGATATTCTAAGCTATTGTTTATGATTTTAAGCTGAAGCTGTTGTCTTTGAGGTGGTAGACTATATCTGCAGAAATTTGCACTTCAGTTATTTCTTTGCTCTTACCTCTGCAATCTGCGATGGTTATTTGGATTTTTTGCTCTAGCTCAGTTAGTTCCTCATTTGTGCGACTCATCAGTTTTAGTTCGGATAGCAATGTTTCTTTGGAGTGGGTTCCGATCATTTTGCGTCGAAGTGCCCCGCCGGCCATTTTGCGGTAGCTATAGCCCTCATAGAGAAAAGGAGCACCTGAAAAACCCATACCCCGCAAGGCCTCTGCAACGGCGCTGGGTAAAACGCTCCAGTCAGGATAGGGCAAAAACTGATAAGGGTCAGGTACATCACCTTTCTTTTTAGGTTTAGGTGTACGCCAAACCCAAGGGGAAGAATCATGAACCGCATCGGTTGCATCACCTTCTGATTCGAGTACTGCAACGGATTTAATCATGCCCTGCTGCGGCTCAAAAACATCACCCTTGCGCAAAAGAAACCGCACAGCCGACTGATCAGGAATTCTATCGAGCTCAACCATACCCAACCCGTTTGCTTTTTGTTCTCTTTGAATCCACTTTAACGTCTCAACACTGCGCTCCAAGACAGATTTCTCTGACATCACACATCATCCCATAACTGTAACTAAACATAGAGGTCTCTATCGACAAATAATACTGTTACGACAAAAAAGCTCAATCAAATTTGATCCAAACAACAAAACAACAAAAAACAGCACAACCAGCTCTACCGTTAGATCGAACAAGAACAAGCTCAGAGTTGGAAGTTTTTCTCATCATGAGAAGAGATGCGTTACTTTGGTTTACTGTAGCGGCTACGCGCGGTTAATTCAATGAACTATTACATCAAATGACCGAATATGAGCAGTTGTAGATTATTGATTATTGTTGTTGGGGTTTGCGTATTTTGAAAAGTATTAGGGCTAATAGCAGGGTTATGATTGATAAGAAAATTACGATGATGACAGTAAAGGTTGCTATGGGCATTGAAATTATGCCATCTTTTTCAGTTGGCACAAAAGAATCAGCATTGGGTGGTGGTGTAATTATGACTGGGGATCTGTTGAATCATCGGAAGTCGGGTAGTTAGGTAGGGTGAATGTTTGTTCACTATAGTTAGTTTCACCTAAAACAACACCGGCTGTTAAATAGCCCTCTAAATCTGCTAAATGACTATATCTTCTAACTTCACCGTCATGCATCAACATTGCAACTACAGTTACGTCAATTTGGGCGTTTGGTGGGTAATCTCCTTTGATTGATATTGTTGTGTATTCTGAATTGGAGGCTTGGAGCATGTTGTGTGGATATCCTTGGGGGTAATCATTAAAAGAATAGGCATAAAACTGGTAATATTCTGTGAAGCTATTAGCGGTTGAAGGTTGAGAAAAGTGGCCCCGCACAGTTACAGTGTAAAACAGATAATATTTGACGTCGTTTAGTTTTTCTTTAAACGATTGGTTTTTTATCTTGACTTCTATGGTGTTTTTGTCTATTGTTTCGTATGTTTTTTCTCCTGTATAGGGGTCTATATGGGTTATGGTTTCTGATGTTTGAATGAATTTTAAGCTAAATTCGGGTGTGGATGGTTTTGGGGGTGTCTGGGCAAAAACAGGTTCAACTGAAAATAGGCAGGTGATTGTGAGAAAACCCATAATACTCAAAGATAGTACAAATAGCAAAGATAAGCCTTTGACTATGTGGCCCATGGGAGTTTTCTATGGTGCAGTTGATATAAAGTTTACGAGAGGGTTGACTAAGGCCTTTTCTCAAAATAATTTCGCCCGTCCCCCATTAAAGAAATTAAGGGGCACCTCACCAACCCCGACCGGGACAACGAAAAAGGCATTTTAACGAACATGGTCGCATATTTGTCGGTTTTAAGATAAAATGACATTTTCTCCCTGCCCTCAACAACGACCTTGTGCAACACCTCGACACATACCGAATCACTGAACTCTTTAAGCCGCGCCAAATTTTCAATAGCCGTCTCGACATTTTCTAATTTTTGTTGCAGGGTCTCAACCGCTTTGTTATCCTGCTCCAAAGATGAAAACCGTTTGTTCAGGACTGTCAGTTGCTTATTATAGCGATTGTTTGCTTGCTCAAATTCGGTGCGGGTAATTAAGCCGTCTATATGTGTATCCAGTAGTTTTAACTTCCGTGACTATCCGGTCAATGTCCGCGCCGACTTGCTCTAACTCGCTTGATTTATTGGAACTACTGTCTATTGCATGGTGCATGGCGTTTCGTAGCTCCTGCACAACAAGGTCTTTATTTTCAATCACACCGTTGAGGACTGCTAAAAAGTTTCCCTTTAAAAACTCCTCATGGACGGCTTCACAATTACAGCCCACCTTCTGGCCCTGCGCGTTAATTTTCTCCTTACCGTACTTTATGGCTTTCGTACACCGCCAAACAACCTTAAATTGCTCGCTTCTATGACTGCCGTATCTGCGCCCGAACTTAGATTTGCAGTAGGCGCACTCAATTTTACCGCTCCAAGCGTAGCGGTTAGAATACCTGCTTTTTTCCATAACCGCAACCCGCCGCCGTTTAATCTCGCCTTGAACCCTGTCAAACATTTCCTTAGTTATAATAGGCGCATGGTTGTTTTCCTCAATTATGTAGTCTTCCTCGCCCTCGTTTACCTTGCGTTTGTGGCTTAGAAAGTCGGTCGTTATGGTCTTTTTCTGCTTTAGCATTCCTGCGTATTTTTCGTTTTTGAGTATATCAAGTATGGCTGACGTGTGCCAGCGCACGCCGCCGTTGGGCGTGGGGATGCCTCGGTTTTCGAGTTCTTTGCCTATAAGCTTGGTGCCTATGCCGGATAAGTATAGGTCGAATATGAGCCGCACGATTTTCGCGCCGTCTTCGTTGACGGAAAGTTTGCCGTTTTTTAGGTGATAACCTAAGAGACCTGTGCCAAATACGAAGCCCCTTTCCATGCTCCGTTTTTGTCCCCAGCGTGTACGCTGTGAGATTTTGCGGCTCTCTTCTTGTGCGATTGCGGACATTATTGCGAGTCTTAAATCTGCGTCAGGTTCTAAGGTGTTTATGTTATCATTCATAAAAAACACGCCGATACCTAACGTCTTCAATTTGCGCGTATAGTAAATGCTATCTAAAACATTTCGCGCAAAGCGGGAAATTTCCTTTGTGAGCAACAAATCAAACTTGTGCGCTTCAGCGTCGGCAATCATCTGCTTGAAGCCTTCGCGCTTATCAACACTTGCTCCGCTTATCCCCTCATCAACATAAAGTCCGCAAAATTCCCATTCAGGATTTCGATTGATATATTCATAAAAATACTGTTTTTGATTCTCTAAGCTGTTTAACTGGTCATCATGCTCAGTCGAAACCCTGCAATAAGCACAAACACGCTTCATAAAACAACATTTCCACGAGCTACCATTATGCGGTTACTGTTTTTATAGTTTTTTCCGTTCGTTATTTTCCGCGTTTATCTCCTTAGTTTCATCAATGATCGCCTTCAATTCCTGCTCTGTCGGCAGATACGTTAAATATTTTGAGGCAAACAGATTTTTATTATCATTAAGCACGGAATATTTAGCGACACTTTCATTTTTACCCGCACATAGTATCAGCCCAATAGTTGGATTATCGTCTTTTTGGCGTATTTTATCGTCAAAATATCGCACATATAAATCAAGCTGCCCAATATCTTGATGCGTGAGTTTACCGGTCTTTAAATCAATAACGATAAAACAACGCAGAATAAAATTGTAAAAGACCAAATCTATGTAAAAATGATCACCATCCAAAGTTATACGTTTTTGCCGCCCAACAAATGAAAAACCTTTGCCAAGCTCAAGCAAAAACTCTTGTAAATTATCAATCAAGTTTTGCTCTATGTCTTTCTCAAGATATTTGCGATTTTCTTTTAACTCCAAAAACTCCAAAACATAGGGGTCTTTTAAAATATAATCACGCATTTCTTTTGGCTCTAACTTTTGAATTTCATTCCGAACTTCATCTTTATCTTTTTCAGGTGATTTAAGTAATCTTGCGTGATAGAGCGAGTTTATTTGTCTCTCAAGTTGTCGAACGCTCCAATTACATTCGGCACATTCTTTGATGTAAAATGCTCGTTCGCTCTCGTTATGAATTCGCATAATTTGTCTATAATGCGACCAGCTTAATTCGCTACACAGTGTGTAGCAATTTTGAAAAACCGAGTAAAACTGACGCATATTACGCAAATTTTGTGTTGAAAACGAAACGCCGAATTCCTTTGTCAATTTTTCTGCCAAAAATTTTAAGAGCTGAGCGCCGTATTCTGCTCTGTCATCGCCGCCTTGAGCTTCCATGATGTGCTTGCCTATTTGCCAATACGTTTGCACCATAGCAAAATCAACCGCTTTTTTAATGCCATACCGCGCGGCTAAGATAATTTCGCGGATATTTTGGTAAACCTCATTTTGATTTGGTGATATTCCCATATTGGCTCCTCCGGATATTTTTTTGAATTATATTTATTCTAACATATGATAGCCCAAAAGTCCAGCATCTAAGTGTTGTTTATAAATGATTGTTAGCTTTTTAGGGCTTTTACAGCTTTATCCAGTTCGTCTTTAGTAATAAGCTGCCGCTTATGTAGCTCCTTCAGCACACCAATTTTAAAATTCAACTCCAAACTCGCACTATTGGACATGGCAATCACTAAGTATGGTCGGTCGCAACCATAAAAATATAACTAATATTGGAAAGCCCTCTTTAATAGAATTAACCGCATGAAAATTTAACCGAAAAATCTTTTCCGAAAAAAAATAAAAAAGGGGTTGTAATTTTTTTACTAAACTGTAGATTGTACCCAAACCGAATCAATATCTATACATGCGCCGTAGCTACCTTCACGTATCGCCGCTATTGCAACGTATTCGAAACTGCCGGAGTAGGAACCGCAATTAACCCATTGCATGTACTGGTTATACGGAACAACTTGCTTTGAGATTTGGTTCCAATTATAATTGTCAGAGGAAACAAATACATAGACCGTAGTGGCGCAAGCCGCACCTATAAACACATGAACTGTATGTGCCGATACCGCTTTATCTAATCTGCCCACTATATTCCCTCCGCCACCAGCGCTTGCACCATATATCGATGCCATATTGTTATCCGGAATACTGCCCACTATGCCACCTGGGTTATAAACAAAACCCGGCACATAAAGCGAATATCCGACACATTGTGCAACACCATAGTGATCCAATCTGTTTTTATAAAGCTTCATTGTTTCATCGCAATCGTCACAATATTGGGTGGTTCCTAATTGGGATGGTATGCTCATGAGACACACGCCTGTAGGGTGGTCTTTACATCTGTATAGGTGGGATGCTTCATGTGCGAACAATCTATCTACGGGTACATTTGGTATTGCCACACCCATAACAAAGTGTCTGCCTCCACGATTAGATACTCCGGCATGCGACCCGTCGAATTGTCCGGTCATAAGAATCACCACCGAATCACCAATACCTCGAGGATCAACTGCCTGTATTGCATCCAATAGAGCCTCATATCCTACGTTGTTAGGGCTCTCCCAATAAGCAATATGCTCAATTTCAAAAGTAATACTGTAATTCACTAGAATATTATTTGCGTATGCCGTGATGTTTTTTGCCCAAGTCTCAGCCCACTGCATGCACTCATTAAATGGGGCGTATGGATTTGTGTATTTATATTTGTTGAGCATGTTGTCATCGACGATAAGTGCTACTTTGACTGTTTGGGGTGTGCCGCGTGTCTGTTGTTCTTGTGGAGCTTCTTCTTTTAGGTCGAATTGGTTTGTTGGTGTGAAATTGCTTGGCAAACACATCAAGTCGTTTAGTTCTTCTTGGCTCATTTGTGCTACAATCTCGTCGGGAAGTGTCCACTGTTCGATTGTTTCAATCATCCGCTCATATGTTATTGAGAGCTCTTCGGCAGAGGCGGGGGCTAGCGCAAGTAATTCGTCCATGGTCATATATTTTGGAATCGGATAGGGGCGGCTATATTGTGAGGGGTCGGGTTGATTTTCTGTTCGAACAGACTCAGTTTGAGCCATTGCGGGCAGGATTGCTACTGCAACCAGCAAAAAAACTACCGCAACAGCACATATTTTACTATACCTGACAGATGACTTAATTATTTAACATCAACACTAAATATACACGAAACTATATGAGTTTTTCTAATTACAAATATTTGCCCTGCCAAGATAACAAACGACCGTTTGCCATAGTACTTTGTTATCCTGAGACGGTTAATTCTTAGGTTTTCTTTTATTAAAGCAGCAGAATAACACGATTAGGACAATTGCGCCAATTGTTAGACCTATTGCCGCTATAGTGATACCATATAAGAAGGGCTCCGGCTCAGCAGGAATAGTCGCTGAAGGGGAGGGAGTAGCGGGGATAACACCCAAATGACCCGGAGGAACATATTGTTCAGTTGAAGATAATATTATCATCAAATTCGGTTGAGACTCAGATACTTCATATCCCCCAATTATATACAGCACATCATCAAGAACAACCATTGCAAAAGAATATCGTTCAGGAGGCATGGTTTTTGCAGTTGACCAAGTGTCGCTTTTAAGATCATAAACAATGGTCTCTGTTGCGTTTATGAGGTAGATTTTCTGTGGGGCATAAAGACCCGTGGTTGCTCCAACCGCAAAAAAATCACTGCCATAGAAGGTATCGGTTCCTCTGCGCTCGCTCCATGTATCTGTTTGGGGATCATAGATCATAACCGCCTTCACCATAGGATCTAGACTATTAGACATCTCAGGAGCTTTAACCGCACAATTGAAAATTACTATCAGCTTGCCATCCACTGCAACCAACCTATTTACAGACCCATCCCATAGGGACATGGGTGTTTTAGTTGTCCACTCATCAGAGACCGGATCATACCTATACAACGCATCCCCTATAAGGGGCATTACAAATATTTGTTCATTTACCACCTGCCCCACCAGCGACAATTCAAGGGGCATCTCTTTAGTAGTCCAGCTATTGGTTGCAATATCATAGATTTCATTCACCCTCAAACTAACTGATTGCCCTTGTTCATCAAAGCTAGAGCCGCCCATGCAGTAAATTTTACCTTGCCACGCAACAATAGCAAACCCCCATCTGGGGGTGGGCATGGGTGCTAAAATTGTCCAGCTGTTAGTTGCCGGGTCATACACCTCATTAGTACCCACGGCATTATCGGTGCTTCGGTTCCATGCTTTGTATCCGCCAATGGCATAAATTTTACCATCCACCACAACCGCCCCCAAACTTGCTCTTGCTTGATTCATCGGTGCCTTTGTATTCCAAGAATCCGCAACCAAATCGGATTCGGAGGCTGAAACAGAATTAAATGCCGATATAACCAAACTACAAACAAAGAAGAAAAGCAACATGTGCCGTTGGAATTTATTCATGTGTATCTTACTATTCTATACCATTTTCAAATAAAAATCTTTAGTAGCAACAAATCAAATTAAAAAAATTAGTTTCAAACTAGCAGTATTGGACATGAAACTCGCCAAGTCAGGTCGATTGCAACCCTAAAAATATAACTAATATTGGAAAGCCTTCTTTAATAGAATTAACCATTGGAGGGATTGTCTTATGCTCGACATTACTAACTCGACCAGCGAAACATACGAAACTACAATTGATAACACGACATTTCAAGTCATTGCGCGGTACATAGGCGAAAAAACATTCCTCGGCGTCATAAAAACCGCTATCAAACGCGACATCGAAATAGTCAAAAATGAAGAGGAAAAATAACTTTATTTTCAGAAAAATTTGCGGTATAATGACCACATAATGATTTGGTTGTTTGCCGCTGAAACAAAGGAGGCTGATTAATGAAACAGCATGCAAACAATGCGGCGATTTACTGTCGTCTTTCGCGTGATGACGGTGGTGACTCGGAATCCAACAGCATAATCAATCAGCGGGATGTATTGCGGCGTTACGCAATAGAACAGGGTTTTTTGTTTATGATGAATATGTTGACGATGGAATCTCGGGAGTTACTTTTGAGAGACCATCATTCAAACGTATGGTTGCGGATATTGAAACAGGAAAAATAGGTGTAGTGTTGTGCAAGGATTTATCGCGTTTGGGCAGGAATAACGCTATGGTCGCCTATTATACCGAGCTTTTCTTCCCCGACAACAATGTGCGCCTAATTGCGCCCTTCCAGCCCTTCCAAAATTTGGAATTAAATTTTGAGCACAAGCCAAAAAACGCCCTCGCCAAAGACGAAGGACACCACCGACAATAGGGGCAATTCTAACAAAAACTCGGAGCGCCAACCTTATTGGTGAACATCGAGTTTTGCGAGTGTTCACATCAGGAGTGCGTAACCAAAATTTCGGATTTAAACGGAGTGAGAACGCCAACTTGCTACACCCCTAAGAAAATTTCGATTTGCGTGTTCTGATAAAATTGATAGATTTTTAACGCGTTTGGCGTATTCAAAAAATAGCTTTTTCGCTCACCCAATACCTACAACACAGTTACCCATCAACCAATTTATCCTTCTATAACGCTGTGGTGATAAAATGCAAATGATAAGTAGTGGATCAAAAATTCAACTGTTATAAATGCACGTTCTTTTTGATGAGTAAAGTGGAGTAATCAACGCTAAATACAATAAGTGCGCTAAAATAAGACAATAAAACGGTAGACAGGCGGTACAGTGAGCAAAGAAGAGTTTAGCATCGAATTATCTGACGAGGGTGATGATGAAGAGGAACCGGAAGGTACTCTGACTGCTTCAGGTATTGCTGAGTATATTCGGTTTAATTGTTGTCCGCGTTTTTTTAAGCTTAAATTTGGGGCTAAAGAGGTTAAAAAGCGTGTTTGGCCAGAGGCGTTTAAACCTATCAGTCCTCTGCTCTATGGGGTGGGTAAGGCCTTAGAAGAAAAAAAGGTGGCTGAACTCAAAGAGAAAGCTGCAGACTATATGGACTTCACCGTTTATGATCCTAAAACTCATGGTAAGCGGGGCTGGGAAAAAGCCCGCGATTCGATGGATAATCTGCGCTATATTATTGAACATCAGCTCTCGGAGGGAGAGAAAACAGAGCAAAAACCGTTGTTGCTCTATCAGGTGCCCATGAAGGGCGTTATTGGTGTGTGGGAAATTAAGGGTATTGCGGATTTGATTGCGATTTGGCCGCTCAAAGATGGGAAGGTAAAGGTGCGTATTTTTGAGTTAAAGGCCTCCTGGAAAGAACAAACGGCTCATCGTATTCAAGTTGCTATCTATGCATTGCTACTTACCCAAGAACTAGATAGCATGCTCACCAATGTAGAGTTAGAGGGGGGCGTTATCAATCGGGAAACCAGTCTTGAAAAACTTGATCCTGACAGTTTACCAAAATTCAAACTAGGTCCCCTTATCCAAGACGTAGAGCGCTTACTGGCCCAGAACGGGGAATTAAATCGTATCCGTCAAACCCTCATCGAAGGGGTGGAGTATCAGCTTTGTTGGCAATGTGAGACCTGTGGGTTTAATGAGTGCTGTATTGTTTGTGCGGTTGAAAATGAGAGTGTGGCGCTTCTAAATTTAAGTCGGGGTGAACAAAAAACGCTCAGACACCACGGCGTCACAAAACTAGAGGATCTCGCAAAACTCAAAGCAGTAACTGATACGGCTAATCTGCGGCCCTATGACTTCAAAACCATCCTGCCCAAAGACCAAAAAAAAGTGCAAGAGTTATCCACAAACCCCATCATAGGCGCCAAGCTAGATTGGCTGATTCAGCGTGCCCAGTATATGTTGGGTGGAATTCGGCTCAATAGTCCAAATGCAAGCAAAAGCCGCTGGATGCCTTGGTTAACTGGAACTGGATATGGCAACTTGCCCGAAGACAGTCCCCCCGCGGCAAGCACCGACTACACACTGGGTTGCAGCCCCAATGGTATGATACGAGTATATCTTTTTGTTGAATTGGACTATATGCTAGATGTTGTCTCTATGCTTAGCGCCAAGGTCAGCTCTACGCGCTATAGAGGTGAACCTCAAACCATCTCAAAGGTCATTGCATCGCTTCCTGATGATCGAGCGCAGGGTTTGGATGCAGAAGGAGCAATGATGGAGATGTTTTTCAAAGAGTTAATTGAGGCCATAACTAAGGTGGCCGATGCCACAAATAGCGCCGCAGAAGCGCCTATTCATCTCTACTTTTTTAGCCGCCAAGAACGCGATGGACTTATGAAAGCGGTTTGCCGCCAGCCCTCAATCATAGAAGCGCACGCAGTTAGAGATCTGCTGGGGTTGCGTCAAGCCATTGATCAGCCGATGTTTAGCATTCTTCAAGATGAAATTCAGCACCGCAAAGCCCTGCGATTTCACAGCTCAGGATTACTGCCAATTTTGGAACAATCAGGCTATTTTGATCATAATCAATGGCGAATCAAACGCAAAGACGGTACCCTGGTCGATTTAGCGCTTGTTTTTCGAGACGGCTTTTTTAACTACTCCTTACCCTATCGTAAAAACCCCGACGGTACCATTGCGTTTCTCAAAAAAGGAGAACCCGACGGCTACTACCCCGCACGCGCCCGATTTAGCGCCCAACTGCCTATTGAATACTTTTGGGGAGCAAAAGGACGCCTAGATCACTTCAATCAAGTCAAAGGCCCAGCCAAGATTCTTTTAGACAAACGCCGATGGTGTGACTATACGCAAAAAACCCGCCGCATAACCGATGAAGAACTCAGCCTTATGGGCATAAAAATATGTGTGGCCCTAGAGCAAATTGAGCGCTCCCTCTCAATTCGCAATCGCAGACTGGGAAAAAAACCGCTAACCATTCCCAAAATCGCCGAGTTCTCCTTGGGCAAATCCACACTGGAGCGTAGCTGCAGAGAATTTCTTGACCTAGAATACTTTTCCAAACGCCAAGAAATGTATCAACACTACGCCATGCTACCCTATCAACGAGTAGCCTCGGGTCGCTCCCTTATTTTCCAATGCACCCAAATAGAGGAAACCGAACAAGAATTCACCGTCTGGGGTAAGTTGATCTATGAGGGCCTCGGATTACCAAAAGCAGAATGTGTAACCAACGCGTGCAGAGTTAAGGGCTCAGATGAATCAAGCTCAGGAGACTGGATGGTTGTCACCGAACTATACCGCAACATCGAGGGCCAATTTGAAGAAACACAAAAACACACCCCCGCAGAAGTCGAAAAATCAGCCCGCGCCATAATCGAGGCAGTCAACATACCCAAACTAGAAATCACCCTAAAAGTAATCACCTGGCCAAGAGGCAAAAACAGCAAATACAGCGCATGGCACAAACTCCCAACCACCGACCCCCAAAAAGCAGAAAAAAAGTTTATGCAACTCTTCGAAACCGGACGATACTACATCCTAGACGAACTAGCAGACGACATAATCTCCGATCGAGCCATCCAATGCCTCGACTACGCCCACAACAACACACTCTACACCATGCTAGCAGACTATCTAGCAGGCAATCCAAGCACCTCCACCCATACCGCCCTACCCAAACAAGGCGCCGAACCATTTCTGCGCTGGATCAAAACCAGACAAGACAACTCGCCCAAACCCGAACAACAACGCCTCATCGACCAAGTGTTTAACCAAGAACCCATCATTATGCTCCAAGGCCCCCCCGGCACAGGCAAAACCGAAACCCTTCAACTCGCCGTTCTGGCCCATATAGCAGCACATCAAACAAAAGCCCCCTGCCGTGTTTTGATGGTTGCACCCACCCATAAAGCCATCCAAGAATTCGTCACAAAACTCGCCCGATGCTGGCAAAAATACACCACCGAAGGCAACAACGACTTAGCAGACCTAAACATTTACCGCGTCTTGAGCAACAACACCAACACAACCACGCCTATAAACGGCGTCAAATACCTAAACTACAACCAAGACGCCCAAACCGTAAAAGAAATCACCGACAGCCTCACCAACCAATCAACATTAATCTCACCAAACAAAACCAGCGCCTCAATGATACTCTGCCTCACCCCACCCGGACTATACGGCCTAATGAAAAAAATCGGTGACAAAGAACCCCCCTGGGGAGAAGGCTTCTTTGATTTACTAGTTGTAGACGAAGCCAGCATGATGCGCCTCCCCGAACTCATCCTCTCAGGCAGCTTTCTAGCCAAAAACAGCCAAATCATAATCGCAGGCGACCACCGCCAACTATCACCCATTGTCACCCATAACTGGGAAAAAGAAGACCGCCGCACACTTGAAGAAATGGCCGCCTTTCTATCAGCCATGGACTTTCTACGATTACTACGCAACGATGAACTAGGACTCGAACGCATAAAATGCAAAAACCCCGCCGACATACCCGCCATACGCCTCGCTGAGAGCCACCGATGCCACACCATCGTAGCCAACTTTCTACGCGAATGGGTATATGAAAAAGACGGCATAAATTTCCACTCCAACCAAACACAAACACTACCACAAGCAACCCCAGAAACAGAGGGATTAAAAACCGCCTTAGAGGCCAAAAACATATTTGTCTTAATTGTACACGATGAAGCCGAAAGTTTCCAGTCCAATCTTATCGAAGCCACTATTGTGCAGGCGCTTGTTAAAAACGCACCAACCCAAGATATTGGCATAATCACACCCCACAACGCACAAAAAGGAGTCCTCAAAAACCTCCTCCAAGACTGCAACTGCAAAAACATACGAGTAGACACCGTAGAGCGCTATCAAGGCGGCGAAGCCGACGCCATAATCATCTCGTCTTGTGTCAGCGACCCCGACTATGTACGCACCGAAAGCGAATTTCTACTCAATCTAAACCGCATAAACGTCTCCATATCACGCATGAAAAAAAAACTCATCATCATCGCCAGCCGATCCATCTTTGAATTCATGCCCACCGACGCCCGCGACTACGACAAAGCCGTACTATGGCGAGGAATTTCTGAGATGCTACACTACACAGCAGACGCTAAACCCCACTGGACAGGATCACTGACCCAATTTCTAGGAAAAGAAGCCCCCAAAGTTAACGTTGAGATCTATATTAACTCCGCAACCGCCACATAAACCAATTAAAATAGTCCCATTATCTCAAAATCAGACCAGTGTAAGGGTGAAGGAAATAGCGATGACTTATTGTGTTTTTGTCGGCCACCATTTCCACACAATTCTGTATTTTTTTCTTATCCTAAATGACACAAGAATCATAATACATCCAGCCAACCCAAAGCCCAAAAACACAGGCCAGATAAACCATGCCGAATGGATTATTGGGTGCACAATGCTGTACAAAATTGCCGTGAGCCCTCCACCTTCAAGCGCGCCGATATATGTTTTTGCTTCTTTTTCATCCAATGCACACCACTTCTTCCCCGTTATTGATCATTATTGAGCATATAAAAAAATTATTATTAAATTTTTTTAAATGGTTTATTTAAAAAAACGTACTGAATCCAGGTACAAATGGATTGCATTAGTGGTTCTATAGGCAATGATAGCGATGTATAGGAAGTTGCCAGTATCTATCATCATTTTAGCAATCAAAGATTATTTTTAGGCCTTTTTAGTTGCTTCTATGAGGCGCAGAACGGCCAATTCGCCCTGCACCGCTAAATCCTCGGTGGGTAGAAATCCTGAGGCCGATTCATCATAGAGTATATTGGCCGATGCTCCGAATTCATCTGAGCCATAGAGTATAAAGGTCAAAGGAATGCCTCTTAGCGCTGAAATCTCGGCAGACCCATCACCTAAACTCAGCCGTCGACCGCCCAAAAATTCTGCTACCTCCGCAAGCCACGCGGGATTTTCGCCAAACACCTGCTCGAGGGGTTTTACGGCACGATTGTTAAATGCAACGTCGTACGCATAACCGCCAGGTAAATCCTTAAACTTTATGAGCCGCCCAGTCAGTGGTAAAGGAGTGCCTATAGCATAGTGGGTAAGCATCGGCACGATAAGTTTCACCACTAACGCCTCAGATAGTTTTTGGGCAGACGGATTGAGATTGTCAATTATGGTGCTGTCTTCCAAGTTAAGAGTGAAACCTAAAAACTCATAACACCCAGTTTCCGTTAAATGCTTGAGCCTTGTTAGAGTTTGTGTGTCAAGGTTAAGTCTAATCACATAAACCACAACTACCACATAGCACCGAACTGGATTAATTTTCGGTTACAACACACTACAATCGACCATTCATCATAATAAAAAGCAAGCAGACTTAAAACCGATTTACACTACTGTTATCCCGCCACAAGCAACAAAATCATCTGTACAAATTATGCTCGGTGAGGCTAATCTAGAGAGGACAATTCTTGCTATTACCATATTTCGCCATCAATTTTGCCGCCAGCTCCGTCAAATCTTTTACCACAAGTAGCTCGCTTACTTTCAAGCACATTGAGGTAAATGTTGCCCTCTTCCCAAAATAAAATGGTTTCTTGATTTCAGTTTATTCCGTAATTTCTATGTTGTGTCCCCTGATCAAATATTTACCTTTGTTAATTCTTCAAACACCCAAGCGGAATAACCCATACACCATCATCACGTTGATGCGCAATTTGTGTTGCCGTTACTATTGCTAAAAATGAAGGCGGCCCCATTTTTTCTGTATTTACATTTTTCTTAAATTTCAATAGATTTCCAGCAGCTTTGTCCTCTTCATTGCCCCCCAATTTAATTTCAACAGCACCCCAACGCCCATCAGACAGTTCAATAATGGCATCAACTTCACAGCCCAATTTATCTCTATAATAAAACACATTGCCGTTTAAACTATCGGCATAAACTTTCAAATCACGCACAACCATCGACTCAAACAGCAAACCAAAAGTATGAAGATCATTAAACAGCTTCGTCCTATTTGCTCCAAGCAAAACACCCGCAATAGAAGGATCAGTTAAGTGTCTTTTAGGCGCCGATCGCATTGCAGTTTTAGACCGCATAACCACACTCCAAACCGGCAAATCATCTATAACATATAATTTTTTCAACGCGTTGATGTAGTCAACAACAGTTTTATCAGAGAGTATTTCACCGTTCGCAGTTAAATCCTTCAAAATAGTTGAATTGTTTACAGGTAAAGAAACATACCGTGCAACAGAACGCAAAAGACCGCGCACACGGACCGGTTTTCTTTTTTTACCGTCAACACGAGACATATCATCATTAATAATTGCCTCGACATAATCAAATACAGTTTGCATAACTGCTTCAGCATTTTTTTCTTTAACTGTTTCAGGCCAACCGCCTCGAAGTAAAATATAGGCTATGTCATCAATCGTTAGTTTAGAAGTACCAATCAGTCCTGTTTTACCGTTAAATAAGTCTGTCAAAGATATTTCGCCAGTGGATTCATTTGATTCAAAAAGCGACATTGTACGCATGGTTAGCCTTGAAAAACGACCTGCACCGCTGTGCATGTTTTTTGCCATTTTAGGGACAACGGAGCCTGTTAGTATGAATTGGCCTCTGCTTTTTCTTTGATCAACAATAAAACGAACAGCATTCCAAAGAACAGGGGCATCCTGCCACTCATCTATGAGGCGTGGAGTTTCACCTTCTAACAATTCAGATGGTTTGAGAGATGCCATTTTTAGATAGTTTTCCGCAAAATCTGGGTGTTGCATATATAGTGTGCTTTTGGCAAATTGTTTTGCTGTTTCTGTTTTTCCACACCATTTTGGTCCAACAATTAAAACTGCACCCGATGATTGTAAGGCTAATTCCAGTTTTTTATCTGCAATTCGGGGCAAATAATCATTGTTCATTTTCATCACTTGCTATCAGCATAAACTTAATTACTGGATTTGTCCATATATTTTTTCCTATTTTGGCCAAAAAATTTTTCCCAATTTAGATAAAAAAGGAGAAGTAATAAACGGTTCACGAGCTGTATAACCAATTATAGTAAACAAGAACAAACCATCAAAAGGATGAGAAGACAATGCCTGAAAATAACAAGTATATCACAAAGTAACAATGCCAAACTCATTCTCATACAATACGATACTAACCCAAAATACACAAAGGATATCACCAATAAAACAAGTTTGCTAAAAACGTGTACATCAGCTAAAAATATAGCAACATAGGAGCAATTAACTGAGTTTACTTACTAAAATAAAACGAACGGTTCTCCATGCACAGATCAAGCATATTTGACTCATTTAACTGAAGTAATGTGCGTCTCTGCCAAATATCGCTCAGATACTACATTGACTCGACATCTCAGGCGATTGGTGGCCGCGGGCTGAACCAGTCGACCGAAGTCTTCTGATTTACACCCCGGCTCCATCAAACCCATCTTTTATGGGTGCCTTCGTCCAGTGAAACTGGAATGGCTGCCTCTTTTCGGGAGAGGCTTCGAGCTTAGATGCTTTCAGCTCTTATCCA
>JAIRQQ010000064.1 GCA_031256395.1 Nitrososphaerota archaeon | reverse complement strand
AAATCAACAGTTACAGTACCAGCATCCAAATCCATAACAGAACCAAAATCAGGATCAACTATAACTACATTAGTAAGATCCCAACCATCAGGCACTAACTCAGTGACAGTATAATTTCCAGGGGCTAGATTGCCGCTGTCCCAGCTATGGCCACTGGTTAAGCTAAAGGTTTCTTGGGATGTGGAGGTGGTAAAGTTAAAGATAGTTGTTGTGTCATGCGGGAACGTTACCTTAGTGACAGTAAATGATTGGGTTGAAGGCTTTTCGGATATGTCATTAGCGTTAAAGTTGATGGTCTTAGCGCCAGTTCCAGGTGAGTTAATTCTTGCTTGAAAAACGCCTCTCGCGTGCGATGCCCCGCCACCTGGAGGAACTATACCACCCGAAGCAATAGAGTCACCACTAGCAGCTATATGACCGCCATACACAACATAAACAGGACCAGAAGTAGCGGGCATAAAGGTAACGTTCCAGCTTTGATAACCATTGCTGTAACCAAGAAAATCAACCGCAACAATTACAGCACCAGCCGCATTAAACCCATCTCTATCACCTGTTAAACTACTTGCAAACGGTGGCGGCGTCAAATGGACACCATTTTGCTGATAAGTGGTATCCCAAGGCTCTATATCAGTAAACGCATAAGCATTAGATGCATTAAGATCAAGCTCCACTATAAACCATAAAGACTGCCCCACAACAACATCATCAAAGGTTACTCTAAAAGCAGCCGTTTGGCCTTCACTGTAACCCTTTGCGTTACCAGGTACCCAAGCTAGCGTTGCTGGTGCAGGGTCCCAGACATTATGGTCCTTTAACCTATTTCCAACAGGATCACCTAAAATGACTGGGACAAACATTAAACTTGAGAAGAGGGCTAAACACATTAAACATACCATTAAAAATAAATTTTTTCTCAAAAAATTCACCTATCTCATTAAACATAAAAATTGATAAAAACCAATCGAACCTATGTTATTTTAGGTCAAGAAACTAATTAAGATTTTTCCGACTTAACGCTTGTGGCCAGTTCTGTTTTAAATTTCATGCATCACACCGCATTATTTTACCAACACACAACCGCAGAAGACCAACACAGGGTAACAAAGGGCAGTTCATAGCTTTTTTAGTTTGCATGTCATAGGTTTGGGTATGTCCAATAGTTTGGTTTGGCAACGAAAGGTATTGTCTAATGGTTTGACGGTACTGCTCTATCCGCGTCCGCAGGCAAATACGGCGCAGTTGGCTTTAGCGGTTGAGTACGGTTCTAACCAAGAACCCGAAGAGTTGGTGGGTGTGGCACATTTCATTGAACACATGTTAGCAGGGGGCTCTGAGCACCGTATTGGGCAGTCACGCAGTATTGAGAATTTTGGTGGAGTACTAGATCTCTACACAGATCGGGAGCAGGTTGCAGGTGTTGTGGATGTTTTGCCCGAAAAGTTAGAAGATGCTTCCAAGATTCTCTCGGATTTATTTTTTGGGAACGTTTTTGAGAGCACCAAGTTTGAGGTGGAACAGAAGATAATTCTAAATGAACTTGCAGAGGTAGCCGATGCCCCAACCATAAAAGTTGAAGAAATGCTACTTGAGAATTTGTTTGAACATCACCCCATTCGGCGCCCCATTGGAGGTTATCCAAAAACCATCAAACACCTAACATTGCCCCAGCTAGCCCAAGAACACAAAATCAACTATGGACCTCAAAACATGAGATTGATTTTATCAGGCAACTTTAATAAAAAAACCCAAGACAACATTTTAGGAAGCTTTAGCAACAAAGAGAAAACAGAAAAGCCATCAACACCTCAGGTGAGATCTGAGAGCAACAAGCCCAAGGGGTTGGTGATGAAAGAAAAAGCAGGCATAACCCAGAGTTACCTAAGTATCGGCGCTAGAACCATAAACGCTACACACAAAGATGCTCCGGTATTGGATTTAATCGGCACCTTGCTTGGAGGCGGCACAAGCTCACGCTTGTTTATAGAGTTGCGTGAAAAGCATGCCATTACATACGATGTAAATTCTGCACATTGTAAGGGTTTAGATTTTGGGTATCTAAGCGTTAACTGTGCAATTAACACACAAAAAGCAACTAAAGCCCAAAAACTCATACTAAAAGAATTAGAAAAACTCCAAACTACCCTAGTTTCTCAAGAAGAGTTGGAGCGGGTTAAACAGATTATGCTAGGCGGTATTTTGAGGGGTATGGATGATTCGCATGATACTCTTGAGATAATCAGCTATATGGATACGCAATTTGGCAGTGAATTGGGACTCCAAGAATACGTCACAAACATTCAAAGCGTTACCAGCAAAAATATCCAAACAGCCGCAACCCAATATCTAAACAAAGATGAACTGGGAATGGCCATCTTAAAACCGAAAAAAGAATAACCCAAAGAAAAAAAGAGTAAACAGCTCCATAAAAATGAAGAAAGGGGTTGTTTAGCGTTTTTTGACAAATGCAAAGGCTGAGGTGACTATGGCAACTACGCTTAGTACTGCTAGGATGTAGCTAAAGGTGCTATCTGCGGGGGTGCCGGGGGCTCCATCGGTGCCTGAGGGACCGGTAATGCCGGGTGTGCCGTCTGCGCCTGTGGGGCCGGTAAAGTTGGGAACGGTGAGAGTTGTGTTTGCGGTTGTGGTTGATGTTGACGCTAGTAGACTAAAGTTTCCGCTTAGGCTTGTGGGGATAATGACGATGGTGCTAAAGTTGCCATATGTGTTAGTGGTTATGGTTTCAGTAAAGTTATAGACTATGGTGCCTGTGGTGGGATTGGTTAGTTGGAGCGTTACGGTTTGGTTAGCGTTGAAGCCTGTGCCAGTGGTTTGGATGATGTTGCTGTTGTCGGGGGAGGCGGTTAGCGTAGAGGTTCCGGTGAGGGTGATTTCTTTGGTTGCTGTAGCATGTGAAGTTGTGGCGTTTAGGTTGTAGGTTCCATAGATGCCTATGGGTAAACTAAGGTCGATTGTGAATGTGCCGTTTTCGTCGGTGAGTATGGTTTCGGTAAAGTTGTATAGCATAGAGTTGTCGGCGGGGTTTTGCAGTTTTATGATGACGGTTTTGGAGGGGTCAAATCCGTTGCCGGTTAGAGTTATGATACTGTTGTCATCAGTTGATGTCAGAGTTAGGGTTGGTGTGGTTTGGGCATTAACTAATGCAACTGATGCAACAATCAGGAGCATACTGCAGATTACAAAGACTGTTAAGACTTTTTTTGATTGATATACCATGGTTGCTTCTCCATTGAATGGTTATGCCAAAAATAGTACATAAGAATTTTTCAAAATGTCTTCCCAATAAAGTCCCAATCTTAACCCAATATTACCCAAATTCAACTCAACCATTTTTCTATGCCAATATAGACGCAGAAGTCAACAATCAAAACCCAAACCCCTCACCTACAACATGATCATCAATAGTAGAGAAAACACCAACCATCAAGCTGTTATCAAAATAGAACAGACTTTTGGATGTACACATCGACACAGAAATAGTCTCTTAGCAAAACTTTTAACATACCCTTGTCTATATGCTAGTAAATACATGGTAAGTACCAAAAATGGTTAAAACTGCACATAAAAACCTGATAACCATTACAGTTGTTTGCCTATCAGTCCTGTTGACTATATCAGTTTTAATTGTTGTCTCAAAAGAAAATTTTAGCGAAAAAGAAACAAAAAACAGTGACAAAGAAACAAAAAACAGTGACAAAGGAATTACGCCTCCAATTGTACCTCCGGTAGTGATTTATGATGAGGATAGCCTGTATGATGGCGGTAACTATTCACGGGCTTACTTAAGGACAGCCCAGAGGGCTTTGGATACTGTCATGGGTGAATTTAGCATTGTTTACACAGTTGTGGATTTGAATACAAACAGGCTTAAGGTCGGTTTGTCAAATAGAGAAATGGAAAATGCAATTATCGAGTTTCTTAACACCAAATTCGACGGATTTGAGGATGGATGCATTGTATTTGAAGATACATCCCCACCTACACTTACGGCTACAAATATAGTAAACTTTGGAACGCTTCAGGGATAAAGTAGTAAGACAAGAGGTTCTTATAAGTCAGCATCTAAATAAAACGGGAGGTTACACTATGAAGCAGTTTCTTTTAACCCCCTCAGCTGGAAAAAGGCTAATTGCAAAAGCGCTTATCAACCATCCAGCAGTTCAGTATGCGCTAAAAAGTGGAACACTTGTTATAGTTGCGGGAACTACCAATGGATGTTTTGCTGAAGAAATTCTAAACATTTGCGGTATTCAGGATTTTTCTAGGCAACGATTTTTCCGGGGCATAACCATACCACCCAATAAGACCATAACCACAGAAGGCAGGCTACCGGATGAGAGCCAGTTTCCGGGTGATGTAGTCATCTCGGGTGGGGTATGGCAGAGAGGTAAGAGTATTGGAGAGGTCGTCGATACTCTCAGCGAGGGTGATGTTATTGTTAAAGGGGCTAATGCAGTTGATTTGGTGCATAAGCAGGCCGCTGTTCTAATTGGCCATCCTAAAGCTGGAACCGCAGGATTGGCTTTGCCGGCTGTTTTTGGGCGGCGGGTAAAGCTCATTGTGGCGGCTGGGCTGGAAAAACGTGTATCAGGTGATTTACAGGCAATAGCGTTGAGACTTAATGAATCTGGTGCGAGTGGTTATCGGTTTATGCCTCTGTCAGGTGAGTTATTTACCGAGCTTGAAGCGTTTAAGTTGCTCTGTGGGATTGAGGCCGAGTTGATTGCATCTGGAGGAGTTGATGGTGCAGAAGGGGCCTGTTGGATAGCAGTATCGGGTTCAGATGCGCAGGAACAATTGGCTGAAAAAATTTATGTCTCCATAGCAAACGAGCCAGCCTTTAGGCTCTAGCTATGGAGTTACTTCTTGGTCGGGGTGCACAATACCCGCAACAGAGGTATCGCTTTGTTTGTGTCTAAAACCATTTTTTGAACCCGAGCGCATAGCACTCATACTCTGAGAAACCGCGTTAACCACGCTGTCAGTGTTTTCTTTAATCAGCTCCATGGCGGTTTGGTTAACTTCTAGCTCAACGGTTAATTTTACTCGTCCCGCTCCATTTTTATCTGCTTCCATATATCCACCTCCATAAAATCACAATAGTACTATTTTATGGGTTAACGTTTAGGTGGTTTAAATCTGAGTGACTACACCGGCGCAACTACAATAAAAATAGATTAGAGCTTTGCCCAGTATTGGGCAAGAGCATCAAGGGCACTGTCAAAGAGGTAATCGTTTGGCACCACATTGACAGTTATGTTGAGTTCTTTTAGGGCTTGAGCGGTTGTGGGTCCGATGGCAACTATGACAACTTTTTCTGTTATGATTTGGCGGAGTTGGTCCATGGTTGTTTTTTCGGTTAGCATTTTAAAGATGTTTTTGGCGCTCAACCCGCTACCAAACAACAGGGCGTTTATATGGCCCTCGGTGAGGTCTTGGTAGAATTTGGTTTTGACTGCTTCATCTAGGGGTAGGCCTGATTCGTAGACATAGATTTCTTCGACATTAGCACCCATCGCTTGAAGGGTCTCTGTGAGTGTGGGTGAGGCGTTGCTTGTTCGGGGGATACGAAAAGTTTTGTTTTTGAGATCAGTGTTTGAGAGGGTCTCAAGTAGGCCTTCGCTGCTGTATTTTTGTGGAATCATATCTACGCGAATGTTTTTTTCTTGGAGGGCTTCGGCTGTTTTGGGGCCAACTGCAATGACGCACGTATTTTTTAGGCCTTCATAGAGCTGAGGGGTTTGTTTGATGTCTTCTGTGGCGCTAAGGAGGTGTTTGACGCCGTTTGTGCTCATCAGAGCCACGTAGTCTACGGTGCCCGCTTGGAGTTCCGTTATGAATTTTTTGAGGGGGTCGGGGTTGTTTAGGGGTTTTATTTCTATGGCTGGGATGTAGTAGGGGACTCCACCTTTTGCTCGGATGAGTTCTCCTGCTTCTTCGGTTTGCCCAATGGGGCGGGTTATGGCTACGATGCGGCCTTTTAGAGGGGTGTTTTGAACCATGAGAGTTTTCTTCCTAATAGTGCAACGTCTCCGATGACGATAACTGAGGGGGGTTTTATGTTTTGGTCTTGGGCTTCTTTTATAATGGTGCCCAGGGTAGCGATTAGGGTGCGTTGTTGGGGGAGGGTACCTGATTCGATCATGGCAATGGGTTTTTGGGGGTTTATGCCGCCGGTTAAGAGTTTTTCGACTATGCCTTGGAGGGATTCGACACCCATGAGAATAACCATGGTGTCAACGGCGTGGGCGATTTTTATCCAATCAATGGGTTTGTCGGCGTCTCCTGCTCTGTGTCCGGTGATGATGGCTACTGATGCGGCGTAGTCGCGGTGTGTGAGGGGGATGCCTGCGTAGGCGGGTGCGGCAACTGAGGAGCTCACGCCTGGGACATATTCAAATTCAATGCCCTCTGCGAGTAGGGCTTCGGCTTCTTCTCCGCCTCGGCCAAAGATAAAGGGGTCGCCGCCTTTTAGGCGTACTATTTGGCCGCCTTGTTTGGCTTTCTCGATTATTAGTTCGGTGATTTTGTCTTGGGGAACTTCGTGCAGACCGCTACGTTTGCCCACAAAGAGCCGTTCGGCTGTTGGGGGTGCCATGGCTAGGACTTCCTCGCTGACGCCTAAGCGGTCATAGATGATTACGTCGGCTGTTTTGATTAGTTCAACAGCTTTGACTGTTAGTAGTTTTGGGTCGCCGGGGCCGGCGCCGACTAGAAATACTCTACCATACGCCATATTTTTCTCTCCATTGCTTCTCGAATTCTTCTGCACCCTGCTTGATTAGTTCTTCGCCCACTGTGGTGCCTATTTCTTTGGCTTGGTTTAGGGTGCCATTTGCTTGGGCGCTGATTTTTCTTTGATCATTTAGGGAAAAGATACTTCCCCAAAGGGTGAGTTTGTTTCCTTGGGCTTTGGCAACTGCGCCGATGGGGACGCGGCAGCCGCCCTCGAGTTTGAGTACTAGACTGCGCTCAGCGGTAATTTCGGCTTTGCTGGCGGGGTCTTCGATGGATTGGAGTAATGTGATGAGTTCTGTGTTGCCTTCTTTGGCGGTGACTGCTATAGCGCCTTGGCCTGCAGCAGAGGGGAATTGTTCGAGGGGGAGACTTTCGGTTATTTGTTCTGCTATGTTTAGGCGTTCTAGGCCGGCTTGGGCGATGACTATACCTGCGAGTTCTCCGCTGATAACTTTGCTCATACGGGTATCTACGTTGCCGCGGATGGGCTGCACGTCTAGGTCGGGTCGGATGTATTTGATTTCGGCTAGGCGGCGCAGGCTGCCGGTGCCAACAACAGCGCCGTGGGGTAAATCTTTGAAGGGGACATTGTTGTGGGAGATAAATACGTCGTTGGGTGAGTCGCGTTTGGGAATTGCGGCTATCACGGTTCCGGTTTGTATCTCCACAATGGGGACATCTTTTAGGCTATGGACGGCAAAGTCGACTTCGCCGCTAACGACTTGTTGGTCGATTTCTTTTTCAAAGAGACCTTTGGCATCGATACTAAAGAGAGGTTTGCAGTGTTCTTTGTCGCCTAGGGTGTGAATTATTTTTAGTTCGAATTCTACTTGTGGGTTTTTGGCTTTTATCCAGTCTAGGGTGCGATTGGTTTGGGTTAGGGCAAGTTTGCTGCCTCGGGTGCCAACGATTAGTTTCATGGGGTTGTCCTCGTTTTAGCTGCGGCTCTAAGGGCGCAGTCTAGTGCGTTTGTGGTGAATTTGAGGTCGTCTTCTGTGTGTGCGGTTGAGATAAAGCAGGTTTCATATTGAGAGGGGGGTATGAATACGCCTTGTTTTAGCAGTTCGTGGAAGTATGCACTAAACATGGTTTGGTTGCTGTGTTTGGCGTCGTCATAGTTTGTTATGTCTTGGGCTGTAAAGAAGAGTTGATAGAGTGAGGCAATGCTGTAGACCTGTACAGGTAGCTGGTAGCTTGTGGCTTGGTCGAGGAGGAACTTTTTGAGCTCTGAGGCTTTTTTTTCGAGTTGGGGGTAGAGTTGGGGTTTGTTTTTGGATAGATAATTAAGAGTGGCCATACCTGCGGTGGCTGAGACGGGGTTGCCGCTAAAGGTTCCGGCTTGGTAGACTTTGCCGGTGGGGCTTATGTTTTGCATGATCTCGCTTTTTCCGCCAAATGCTGCCAGGGGGAATCCGCCGCCTAAGACTTTGCCTAGGGTTGCCATGTCGGGTTTGACACCAAAGTATTCTTGTGCGCCTCCCAGGGCAAGGCGGAAGCCGGTGATGATTTCATCAAAGATTAAAACGGTTCCATAGGTCTGAGTTATTTTTCTCAGATTTTGTAAATAGTCTGTTTTGGGTAGAATTAAGCCCACATTAGCCATCACGGGTTCAACTATTACGGCGGCGATGTTTTGGCCCTCGGCTCTAAAGGTGTTTTCCAGAGCTTCAATATCGTTGTAGGGCAGTACGATGGTGTTTTGGGTGGTTTCTTGGGGTATGCCCAGTGAGTTGGGGGTGCCAAAGGTTGCTGCGCCTGAGCCGGCTTTGACTAGCACATTGTCGTGGCTGCCATGGAAGCATCCGTCGAATTTGATTATTTTTTTACGATTGGTGTAGCCTCGGGCTGCTCGAAGGGCATGCATGGTTGCTTCGGTGCCTGTGCTTACCAGGCGCATCATTTCCATGCATGGGGAGACTTGGCTTATGGTTTCTGCGAATTGAACTTCGAGCTCTGTTGGGGTTCCATAGAGGGTGCCTTTTTGGAGCTGGGCTTTAACGGCGTCAAGAATTTCGGGGTTGGCATGACCTAGAAGCATTGCGCCGTATGCCATGCAGTAGTCGAGGTATTTTTTTCCATCAGCGTCATAGAGTTTGGAGCCCTGAGCGCATTCTACAAAGAAGGGGTAGGGCTCAAAGGCTCGAACGGGGCTGTTTACGCCTCCGGGCAGGGTTTTTTTTGCTCGCTCATAGAGCATCATAGATTTGGATTCAGTCAAGGTTAAGTCAACCAGGATTTTACATCTTTGGCATGATAGGTTATAATAAGATCAGCGCCGGCACGTTTCATACCGATTAGGATTTCACGGGTAATTGTTTTTTCATCAATCCAGCCGTTTTGTGCGGCGGCTTTAACCATACTGTATTCGCCGCTTACATTGTAGGCAACCACAGGCACATTAAAGCTGGCTTTGGCTATGGTGATAATGTCTAGGTATGCAAGGGCGGGTTTAATCATTATCATGTCTGCGCCCTCAGCAATGTCGAGTTCGATTTCTCGCAGGGCTTCTTGGGGGTTGCCTTGGTTCATCTGGTAACTGCGGCGGTTGCCAAATTTTGGGGTGGATTCGGCGGCTTCTCGAAATGGACCATAGAAACCTGAGGCATATTTGGCGGCATAGGCAATAATTGGGATTTGATCATAACCTGCTTCATCAAGGGCTTCTCGGATAGCGGCAATTTGGCCATCCATCATAGCCGAGGGTGCAACTATGTCGATGCCTGCTTGGGCATAGCTGAGAGCTGTTTTAGCCAAAAGGGGCAGGGTAGAGTCGTTTTGGACTTGGTTGTCTTTGACTATTCCACAGTGACCATGACTCATATATTCACAAAGACAAACATCACCAATAATTACAAGCTCATCGCCGCAGGCTTTTTTGAGTAAACGGATGGCTTGTTGGATAATACCATCTTTATGGTAGGCACCGGCGCCTGTTTCATCTTTTTTGGCGGGAATGCCAAACAAAAGTACAGCTTTTATACCCTGAGCCATTGCGGTTTTGGCTTCCTCTACAACCATTGAGAGAGGAACTCTGTTGTAGCCAGGCATCGATTCGATGGGCACAGATGTTTTGATACCTTCTTCGACAAATATGGGGCATATTAGATGAGCAGGGTTGAGTGTGATGGGGTTTAGCATATCGCGTAGGGCTTGAGTTTTGCGCAGTCTGCGCATACGTACAGAGGGAAAACTCATTGTTTTGTTTCACCTTTTTCTATGAGTGTTAGGGCTAATTTTTGAGCCAGTTCAAGGTTATTTTCCAAGAGGGCTCTTTTAATGTTCTCGTTGTCTAATATCTCATATAACAGTTTACTTCTATCTTTTGGGTTAGAAAGGCTGTTTTTGAGAGTGTTGCGGATTTTTTCTTGTAATTCAATGGCAAGCAAATCCTGCGGCGTAATTAATTTTTCAATCCGTTCGCGGAGCACATGGGCCATAGCGGGGCTTTTGCCGCCGGTGGAGATGGCGACTTTGACATTGCCGACTTTGGCGATGGCGGGTAGAATAAAATCGCTAAGTGCGGAATTATCAACTGCATATACCAAACAGCCATAGGATAGGGCAGTTTTTATGAGGTCGTGGTTGAGTTTAGCATTATCAGTGGCTGCTAGGAGTATGTCGGGTTTGGGTTTTAGGCTGTCAATAAATGTTTGAGCATCTTTAATTTCGGTTTTAAGCAGGTTAACTTGCTTTGTTTCTCCAAGCTTTAGTGCCTCAGTGGAGAAGTCGCGGCTGATCATCCAAATTGTGGCGCCCGAGTCAAGAAAGCTTTGGATTTTGCGGGTTGCTTCTTTGCCTCCGCCGATCACCATAACGGTTTGGCCGCTGAGTTTGAGATCAATTAGCATGTTAGTCCCCTTTGGAATCACTAAGCGTATGGTTGGTTATGAGGTTTTTGAATTTAGCTACAAACAGGTCATAGTCAATTTTTGTTATCTGGGGTGGGGTGGCGATTTTTGTGAGCTGATCTATTTTGAGGCATTCTTCGGCTGTGTTTAGGGCTTGGGTGCCAAATGCTTCGTATTGGATCTCGATCTCAGGGATCATGCCGCGTGCTTCTAAATCTAGGCGGGGTACCATACCTAATAGTGTTACGCCGGCTTGTTGGAAGGCTTGGTGGATCATTTGTTTGGTTTGTTCGGTTAGGTAGCTGATTCGGAGTTTGTTTAAAATAACGCCTTGGACTTTGACGCCTAGGGTTTGGAGGGTTTTTATGTAGTTAAGGGTGCTTATGAGGGCTCCTTCGATGCCTTCTTTATCGCAGCCTACCACGATAATTGTTGAGGCGTTCAAAGCAACTGCAACCTCGGCTGTTGACATGGGGCGGCTGTAGTTTTGGTTTAGCAGTCCGGTGAATGCGCTCATGGCGCCCTCGATTATGATAAAGTTGTAGTCGTGGCTTGCCAGAGGGATGGCTTGTTCAAGAGGGGTCCAGCCGCTTTCGCCGATTTTAATGGAGGTATATTCTTGGATGGGTTCTTTTGTGAGGTAGAGTGAGGAGACGGCGTCGCGGATGTCTCCGCCGACTTTTAGGACGCCGACTTTGTAGCCGCGTTTTTTAAGTGCGCCGGCGATGCCGGTTACTAGAAATGTTTTGCCTGAGCCGCTACCCAAGGCGGTGACTAGGATGAGTTTGGGTGGGGTTTGATTTGTTGGGAGTTGTTGTTGGCGGATGTTTGTGGATATGCCGATTTCGCTTTGGATGTTTTTGAGTAGTTCGGTGTTGGCTTTTTTGATTTCTTGGAGGTCTTTTGGGGTTATGTCGAGGGATTGTTGGATGCTTTGGGTGATGGTGGGGTTTTTGTCTAGGAGGCCGTGGATAAAGACTCCTGTGATGTTGCCTTCTTTGTTTGTGATGCCTGAGATGAGGTCTTGGGGATTTTTTTTATAGTTTACGCGTTGGGCATGGGTTATTATGATGGGTCGGGCTTCTTTGTGGAGTATGGTTTGGCCGTAGGTGTGGCAGTGAAAGCCGCTGACTTTTTGGTCAATTTGTTGGGTGAGGAAGCTTTTATCAACTATAGTGGCCCAGACGCGGTCTGTGCAGATTAGGGGTTTGAATTCGGCGTCAAGTAAGCCTAGGCCTTTTTTTGTGATGGGTGAGGTGGATAGTCGTCCGATGTCGGTTTCTTTGGCCAGTACTTGAAAGCCTGAGCACACGCCTAGGATGTATTTTCCGGCTTGGGCCATTTTGGTGATTTCTTTGGCGACGGCGGGGTTGATGCTGGCTGATTCGACAAGGCTTCCGCCGGGGATTATGATCATGTCTAATACTTCTGAGGCGGGTTTGCCGTTAACTTGGGCATCTGCACAAACTAGGTGTGTTGGGAGGTTGCCAAAGTTTTCAAAGCACGGTAAAGCACCGGATAAGTAAACTAGACCGATTTTGTGACGTAAATTGCTCAAGTCGGGCACGTTTATACACAAACAGCTTGTATTTATAGGCTGATTTATAGATTTTGCGCTTAGTTGAGGATAATAATCCTCTGACTTGGCAGGTAAGGGTTGTGCCATTTATGATTCACCAGTTTATCAACCAGAGTTTAAATAAACTTTAAATCAGGTTTAGCTATAAACAGGTTGGGTGAAGAGCGCCTGTGAAAACTACTACTAAAAACAATCATTCCTTCCTTTCTTTATTCATATTTGATCACACAGTAGCCGAGTAGGAACAGCATCACCCACAACTCACCAACCCCAAAAAGACATACCAACCAATTCATCTGCAAAGTCAAAAACAGCCAACTTTGCCAAAAAAGAGACAGCTCTCAAGGCCTCCAACCGAATTTTTCACCACCATGAATTATTTTCTACTGCCACCCACAGATATATGTATGAGTACACACTACACAAGTTAGTTTAGTGCAAAAACAACCAAAAACCCCAATTATGTGTTTACCGTAAACATTATATTTAAGCCGGTCGGTTTATCCATCCATGACTTTCTCGGCTAAAGAAGACCACGTGCTCAACGTCCGCATCACACATAAGACAGCTCGGGTTATGCAAATGGAAGCTGTTGCATTTAGAGAAAAAACCCAAGCACTAAACGAACTCAAAGCCATAGAAGGCGTAGAAGAATGCCTATTTCTACAAACATGCAACAGAATAGAGATCTATCTAACAGCTGAGGAAAACAAAAAAACTCTCACAACCATCAAAGAATACCTCGCCAACCGAGCAGGCGAACACGCCAAAGAAATTTCAAATTGCATTGAAGTCGCATCAGATAAAGAAGCCCTAAACCACCTACTCCGTCTGACCTCAGGGATGGAATCTATGGTTATAGGCGAGGAACAAATTCTAAATCAAGTCTGGGATGCCTACCTAGAAGCAGACAACGCCAAAACACTTGGCCCAATTCTAAAGCACCTCTTTAACCGCGCCATGACCATTGGCAGACATGTACGCAACGAAACAGGCATCAACAAAGGTGCTGTTTCAATTGGATCTGCTGCAGTCGAATTAGCAGTCATGTTGCTTGAAAATTTGGAAGATAAAAAAATTCTTGTTATGGGTGCAGGAGAAATCGGTACGCTGGTCTCCAAAGCTCTTGCACGCCGATGCCTAAGCCCTATATTTATCGCTAATCGCACCTACGATCGAGCAGTTAAACTCGCCACCGATCTAAATGGCGAAGCAGTACGCTTTGACAAATTCGACCAAGTTATGGTAGACGCAGATGTAGTCATCTGCTCAACCTCAGCACCCCACTACCTGCTAACCAAAGAAATCATTGCCCACCTCATCACTAAACGCACAAACCCCGCACCTATGCTAATCATAGACATCTCCAACCCCCGTAACGTCGAAAAAAACGTCAACGAAGTAGCCAACGCCAAACTCTACAACATTGATGATCTGCAACTAATAGCAGATAAAAACAAAGCCCAACGAGAAAAAGCCATCGAACACGCACAACTTTTGCTAAACGATGAATTGATTAATCTCGAAGACGACATGAGAGGACTAAGCGTACGATTAATCATCTCCGAGATTCTCGCAGAGACCGAACAAATCCGCAAACGCGAACTCCTAACAGCACTCAACAAGATGGGCAATCTAGATGATCATCAAAAACAGGTTTTGAATGATTTAACATCAATTTTACTCAAGCAAACCTTTATTCCTATAGTTGAGAATCTCAGGTTAGCCGCCAAAACCGAGAATAAACAAACCATCGAAGTAGCGGCTAAATTGTTTGAGAAAACGGGGAAAAAACAGTGACAAACAAAGCATTAGACAATACAGGTTTAATCTTAATTGGACATGGAAGCAAACTCCCCCATAACCAAGAAAACCTGGAAAAACTTGCAGATATTTTACGGGCACAATCAGCCTTCAAGCTGGTCGAGATTGCCTTTATGATCCGCAACACCCCAACCATTCCTGAAGCAATAGACACCATCGCCAAAAATGGTGTTACAAAAATTGTGTTGGTACCCGTGTTTCTTGCCGCAGGGGTCCACACTACACAAGAAATCCCCGAACTAATAGAGGTCAAAGACAAACAATCACAACTCACTCAACGGGGCATCCAGCTCTTCTACGGTGAACCCATCGGCGCAGACCAATGCCTAGCAGTTATCCTTGAAGAAAAAGCCCTAAAGGCCCTAGGCAGTGACTGGCAACACCGCCATGCCCGCTTCAAAGGTTCACCCATAGAGACCTATCCAGCGACCTCTACAAAGATCTATGAGCAGAGCATGAAACTTATTCACCCCGAGATTCAAGATGTGCTAAACAAAGCACCCAAAAATCAAATTCCCATCATTGAGCGGGTTGTTCACACTACCGCAGATCCAGAATTTGCAAAACTCTTAGTCATAAGTGAACAAGCTGTAGAGGCAGGGGTCAACGCCATCAAAGCAGGCGCCAAAATCATAACCGATACCAAGATGATTAAAGCAGGTATCCACGAAGCACGAATTCAGCGCTTTGGAGGAGAAATCCTAACCTACATCGATGACCCCCGAGCCAGCAAAGCCGCAGCGGATGAGTCCATCACAAGATCCACAGCAGCCGTTCGATTAGCAGCAAAAGATAATGCAGATAATGCAATCTTTTTAATCGGCAATGCGCCAACAGCCGCCTTTGAGCTAGCTGAACAGGTAAAACAAGGTAAAATTAAACCAGCACTCATAATTGCAGTTCCAGTGGGCTATGTGGGGGCAGCAGAATCCAAAGAATCAATCGCCCAACTAAATGTACCCTACATGATTACCAGAGGCAAAAAAGGCAGCAGCACCATCGCAGTCGCCATCTTTAACGCATTATTAGCGATGGCCGAAGCCAACCCATAGAGGAAAATGGCGATGGCGCGGTTTTTAAAATACGGCATAACAACAGGGGCCACAGCCGCTGCAGCCGCCAAAGCCGCAACCATAGCCGCAACAACAGAACCAGTGGATAGGGTAGTTATTCCAACACCTATTGGGCTACGTTTTGAGGTTCCCATTAAATCCAGCCGCAAACTCTCAGCAGACTCTGCAGAGGCAACTACCGTAAAAGATGCGGGTCAAGACATAGATGCCACCGACAACATGGAAATCACCGCCACCGTCAAACTAACTAACGATGGCAAAATCACCATTAAAAGCGGCGAAGGCATTGGTACAGTCACAAAAGCAGGTCTACAGGTAGCTATAGGCGAGGGCGCTATCAATCCAGTGCCCAAAGCCATGATAACTGAAGCCATACAAGAAGCCCTGCCGCCCAACAGAGGCGCAGAGGTGCTAATCACAGCACCCGAGGGTGCAAACATTACCAAAAAAACCATGAACGACAAACTGGGCATAAGAGGCGGGGTGTCAATTCTTGGAACCACAGGCATAGTTAAACCATACTCCCTTGAATCCTGCCGCCGTTCCCTTGTACCACAAATCGATGTCGCACTAGCACATGGCTACAAACGCATACTCTGTGTTCCAGGCAACATTGGAGAGCGCATTGCTAAAGAAAAATTCGGAGTTCCCGAAGACGCAATCGTGCAAACCGGAGACTTTGTGGGCTATATGCTCGACAAAGCCGTCGACAGAAACGTTAAAGAAATTATTCTCTTGGGGCACT
>JAIRQQ010000079.1 GCA_031256395.1 Nitrososphaerota archaeon | reverse complement strand
ACCAATAACAGAACTCCAAAGTTTAGTCCCATCAGACGCATTTAACGCACACACATCACCCGTATCCGAAACCACATAAATCAAACCATCACTAAGAAAAGGCACCGACAATCGATCCTTACCAATAACAGAACTCCAAAGTTTAGTCCCATCAGACGCATTTAACGCACACACATCACCCGTATCCGAAACCACATAAATCAAACCATCACTAAGAAAAGGCGCCCGAGGAATACGCCACTTCGGCATCGTAGAAGTGTAGGTGTAGCGCCAAATTTCATAACCGCTACCAGCATTGAGGGCATAAGCATTACCATTACCCGCACAAAAATAAATTATCTCATCATCAACCACAAAAGAAGATACAAAAGAATCGGGATCCCAAGGTTTGTACCCTACGGTATAGGACCAAATTTTATGGTTACGTTGAGCGTCGAAAGCATAAACAGTGTTATACGACCCCACATAAACAACATCATCAACAACCAAAGGAGAAGTAACAACATACATAGGACCTACATATTGCCAGAGCATATCACCCGTAGTGGCATCTAAAGCGCGAAGCCCAGATTCAAGGCAAACATACAAAATATCATTTGCAATAACCGGCTTAGCCATAAAATGGTCTCCGCCTCCAGGACTCACATAGTTTTCCCAAATTCTCTCACCACTACGTCCATCTAGAGCATACATTCGCCGATTATCATTCACAAAAAGCGTACCGTCATCAACCACTGGATACGCACGAGAGTAGCCAGCCGTCCATAATGTTGTTCCGCGGGCAGCGTTTAATGCATAAACACGATCATCAGCAGGGGTAAAATAGAGAATTCCTTGATCAATAATGGGAGAATGGGCTCGGCTACTTGTTGTGTAATTCCAGAGAAGTAATGGAACAGTTGAGCTATCAGTTGAATCACTATCAGATAGCGAAGCGGTTGTCAATGGAACAGAGGAAAACCCGATAAATGAAGAACAAAAAACGATGCCAGCAACAAACACAGCAAGCAGAGGCCCAGAATAACCGCGCAATCCTGCAAATAAATACACCAAAGAGTGAGACCGCCAATTTTTAAATCTATAATAAAGACTCAAGTTATCTCACACCAACAACTTCTGAAATTAATACTGCTGTAAATGAGTGGAAGGATAGGTATCTTAAACTTAGAAACATATCACAGACCCAAGTTTATAATACTTATAACTAAAAAAGCGCTTGGAACTTATTAATTTAACCATGTGGAAAATTTTGTGCCTTAGGCTCTAAAAACAACAATAGCAGTTTGGAGCTAAAGTTAGATTACTCTTGGGTAGCTTCCTAGGATTTTTACAAATGTTGCGTGGGTTTCTAGGGCTGTTAGGGCTTCGGTGCATCTTTTTTCGGTTCGGTGGCCTTCGAAGTCTAAATAAAAATTGTATTGCCAGGCGGTGGTTTTGGTGGGTCGGGATTCGATACGGGTGAGGTTGATGTTTCGGGATGCGAATTCGCATAGGGCGTGGTAGAGGGTTCCGGGTGCGTGTTTGGCGCTAAAGATGATGCTGGTTTTGTCGTCGCCTGTGGGTTGGGCGTCTTGGGTTCCCAGTACTAGAAATCGGGTATAGTTGGAGGGGTTGTCTGATATGTCGCGGTCGATGATTTTCATGCCGTAGAGGTCGGCGGCTTTTTCAGAGGCTATGGCGGCGGCGTTTGGGAGGTTTTGTTCTTTTATGAGTTTGACGGCTCCGGCGGTATCGTATGCTGGGATGGTTTCCCAGTTGTGTTTTTCGAGATAGAGCCGGCATTGTGCTAGGGCTTGGGGGTGGGAATAAACGGTTTTTATGTCTTGGAGTTGGGTGTTGGGGTTGGTGATTAGGACGTGGGAGAGTTTGATGGCGACTTCGCCGCAGACTTTTAGGTTGTAGGTTAAGAAGAGATCATAGTTTTGGTTGATGCTACCCTCGATAGAGTTCTCGATGGGGACTATGCCGTGGGATACGGTGCCGGTTTTGACGGATTCAAAGATGCTTTTGAAGTCTTTGCAGGGCAGGGGTTCGGTTTTGGGGCCGAAGAATTTGTAGACGGCCATTTCGCTGTAGGCGCTGGTTTTGCCTTGGTAGGTTACTTTCATGGGTGGGTGCTGTCCTGTTGTTTTTGGTGGCGGTTTTTTAGGAGGCATTTGTTTATGCCATTTATCATGGCTTCAACTGATGCCATGACGATGTCTTCGCGTGCGGCTCGGGCGCTGACTATGTTGCCGTTTTCGTCTTCGACTTTTATGATGACTTCGGCGACTGCGTTGGATCCGCCGGTTATGGCTTCGAGGCGGTATTCGCTTATGCGGATTTTTTCGAGGTTGTTGGTTAGTTTTTGGATGGCCTTGAGCACGGCATCAACAGGTCCTACGCCGGTTTCTGCGGCTATGTATTCTTTGCCATCAAGGGTTAGGCGGACGGAAGCGGTGGGGAGGACTTTTATGCCGGTGACGACGGCCATGTCGCATAGGTCGACGATTTTTTGTTCGTCTATGACTTCGCCCATAACTGCTGAGGTGAGGGCTATGAGGTCTGCGTCGGTGACTTGTTTGCCTTTGTCGCCTAGGTCTTTGACGCGTTTTAGGATCTCGATGAGTTGTTCTTCGGTGGGGTTTATGCCGATTTCGCTAAGTGTTGCTTGGATGCCGCGGGTGCCTGCTAGTTTGCCGGCGACGAGTTTGCGGGTTCGGCCGACTAGTTCGGGGCTTATGGGTTCAAAGGTTAGGGGTTGCTCGGTTACGCCGCGGGTGTGGATGCCAGATTCGTGGGCAAAGGCGTTTTCGCCAACTATGGCTTTGTTGGCCTGTACGGGCATGCCGGTTAGTGAGGCTACGAGGCGGCTTGTGCTGTAGAGCAGGCGGGTGTTGATGTTTGTTTGGTATTTGTAGACAACATGCAGTGTAGTGACGACTTCTTCTAGGGCGGCGTTGCCTGCGCGTTCGCCCAATCCGTTGATTGTGGTGTGGATTTGTGAGGCACCGGCTTCCACAGCGGCTAGGCTGTTGGCTACTGCTAGGCCAAAGTCGTCGTGGCAGTGGATGCTTATGGGCACCGTGACCACGGTTTTTAGATCCGTTATAAGCTGAGCAGTGGTTTTGGGAATCATGATGCCCACGGTATCAGGCACGTTTAGGGTATCCATACCAGCTGTTTGGGCGGCTTGGCAGATTTGTTTGATAAAGGGTAATTCGGAGCGGGTAATGTCCATGGGTGAGAATTCACATTTAACCCCATGCTGCTTTACATACTCTATGCTGTCTATGGCCGATTCCAATACCTGCTCAGGGGTTAGGTTAACGGCATATTTCATCTGGATCGGTGAGGTGGGGACAAACACGTGAATTAAGTCCACATCGCAGTCCAGGGCAGCATCGATGTCGGTGCGTTTGGCACGTGAGAGGGCACAGATTTCAGAGGTTAAACCTAGTTTGGCGATGTCTTTGACGACCCTTTTTTCTCCCTCGGAGCTGCTTGGAAAGCCAGCTTCGATAATATCTACACCTAGTTTGCTTAGCTGCTGAGCGATCTCGATTTTATCATCGGTTGTTAGAGAAACGCCTGGAGTTTGTTCACCATCGCGAAGAGTGGTGTCTAGGATACGGATATTTCGGGTTTGGGTGGTCATCATATCACCTATGCGGTTAGGGCCTCAGCGATGGCTTGGGCCATGCTCTCGGTTGTGGCTTTGCCGCCTAAATCTGGAACGACTTGGCCACTGGCTAGGGTTTTGATTACTGCGGTCTCTATGGCTGAGGCGGCTTGGAGGCATTTGGGGTCGGTGTAGCGTTCGCCTAGCCAGTCGAGCATCATTTTGGCTGAGAGAATCATGGAGATGGGGTTGGCTATGTGTTTACCTGCGATGTCAGGTGCACAACCGTGGATGGGTTCAAATAATGCAAAGCTATCGCCAATGTTTGCGCCTGGAGCCATACCTAAACCGCCGATGAGCTGAGCGGCTTCGTCGCTTAGTATGTCGCCAAACATGTTACAGGTGCACACCACATCAAAGTCGTCGGGTTTGCGTATAAGATGCATAGAAGCGGAGTCGACATACATTTCGTTGTATTGGATATCGGGGTATTGTTTGGCGGTTTCGGCACAAATTGTTTTGAATAGGCCATCGGTTATGCGCATGACGTTGGCTTTGTGGATGGCAGTTACTTTTTTCTTGCCGTTGCGTAGCCGTGCGGTTTCAAAGGCTTTTTTGGCTATGCGTTCACAGTTTTTGCGTGTGATGACGCGCAGACAAACTGTGGTGTCGGTGCCTATGGTAAATTCGACGCCTTTGTAGACGTCTTCAGTGTTTTCTCGAACAAAGATCATATCGATATTGGGATTGTGGACTGGAACGTTGGGGTAGGCTTTTAGGGGGCGTATGTTTGCGTAGAGGTCAAATATTTGGCGCAACTTGACAATAACATCTGCGGCTGTTTCTCCCACGGGGCCTTTTAGGCAGGCTTGGGATTGTGTGATTGTTTGTAAACTATCTGCGGGTAGTGCGGCGCCGCGTTGTTTTAAGACTAGATCGCCTGCATCTGCAGTAATTAGGTCTAAGTGTAGGTTGAATTTTTTTTGGGCAACCTCTAAGACCATAAGAGTTGCCGCGGTTAGCTCAGGGCCTATGCCGTCTCCGGGCATAAGAGAGATTTTGTAGGAGGTCATTTTTTATTCATCCGTTTGTGCAAATTCTCAATTAAACCGCCATCGGAGAGGATTTCCATAATAAAGGGCGGCAACATGGTTCCTTGTAGATCTTGTTTGGTGGTTTGGTTTTGGATTTTGCCGGTTTCTAAATCTAGTGCGATGGTGTTGCCGGTTTTTACGGTGCTGGATATGTTTTTGCATTCAATGACGGGTAGGCCGATGTTTATGCTGTTGCGGTAGAATATGCGTGCAAAGGACTCGGCTATGACGCATCTAACACCTGCATATTTGAGTGCTAAGGGCGCTTGTTCTCGGCTTGAGCCGCAACCAAAGTTTTTGCCGCCGATTAGAACCACGCCGTCTTTGGCTTTGTTGACAAAGTCGGTGTCTAGGCTCTCAAGGGCGTGTTTGCCTAATTCGTAGGGATCCACAAGCACTAGGTATTTGCCGGGTAGGATAACATCGGTGTCGATGTTGTTGCCAAATACGATGGCATTTGCTTTGATTTTGCTCTCCATTTAGGCTTTAACCTCCAAGGGGCTAACGATTCGTCCAGCTATGGCTGAGGCGGCTACGGTTGCAGGGGATGCTAGGTAGACATCAGCTTGGGTGCTGCCCATGCGACCAATAAAGTTGCGATTGCTGGATGCTACACAAGTTTCGCCGGCGGCTAACAAGCCAATATGGCCGCCTAAGCAGGGGCCGCATGCGCTACCACAGACAATAGCGCCTGCGTCGGTAAAGATTTGAAGCAGGCCTTCTTGGTTGGCTTGGCTCCAGACTTCTTGGGAGGCGGGAATGATAAGTGCGCGGACTCCGGCTTTGACTTTTTTGCCCTTCATGACCTTGGCGGCCATTTGTAAATCTTCTAGGCGGCCGTTTGTGCAACTACCGATAAAGGCTTGATCTATGGGTATGTTGCCAATTTCTGAGATGGGTTTGACGTTATCTACTGAGCTTGGGCAGGCGATTTGGGGTTCGAGTTTGGAGACATCAAAGTCTACTATGCGCTCATATTGGGCATCGGGGTCGCTTTGTAGTTGGTTTAGGTTGGGTATTTTTTTAACTCGGCCGGCTAGGAACTCGGCGGTGGTTTCATCGGGGGCGATTATGCCGTTTTTGGCACCCATCTCTACAGCCATGTTGCACAGTGTCATGCGTCCTGCTATGCTCATGGCTTTGATTGTGGGGCCGCTAAATTCAGTTGCTCGATAGATTGCGCCATCAACGCCTAGGGTTCCAATTATGTTTAGTATGAGGTCTTTGGGGTAGACGTGTTTTTTGAATTTGCCTTTGATGTCTAGTTTGATGGTTGGGGGGACTTTGAACCAGATTTTGCCGGTGGCCATGACTGCGGCGGCTTCGGTGCTACCGATGCCTGTGGCAAAGGCGCCAAAGGCGCCGTAGGTGCAGGTGTGGCTGTCTGAGCCTACAATGACTGCTCCGGGAACGACGTGGCCTTTTTCGGGCATGACTTGGTGGCAGACGCCTCCTCGGCCTACATCATAGAAGGTGAGGTTTTGATCTTTAGCAAAACCGCGCATGGTTTTGTGCAGCTCTGCTGCTTTTATGGACTCGGCGGGAACTTGATGGTCAAGTATCACTACTATTTTGTTGTTGTCCCATACTTTTTGGACGCCTATTTTGTTGAAGGCTTCCACTGCTAAAGGTCCAGTTAAATCGTGCGTCATAACCATATCGACGTTGGCATCGACGATTTCGTCTGGGTGCACGACTTTTTTGCCTGCAGCCTTTGCCAAGATTTTTTCTGTTACGTTCATTTCTTCCGCTTCCTGATTAGTAAGTAAACGTATAATTTGGGCAATTGCTCAAGAACCGACAATTAAGCATTTCCGCACTATTAAAGCGGTTTATTCGTCGATTCTTATTGATTTTGTGCCCCGTCCTAGCGCTGTTATTCCTGTTCGGGCGAGTTCAAGGATCTCAAAGGTGTGCATCAAGTTTAGGAATGCATCGATTTTGTCAGGGGTTCCAGTGATTTCCACCATCAAACTATCGGTAGCGACGTCCACGATTCTGCCGCGGAAAACCTCCACCAAGTTTATGATATCGCTGCGTTCTTTGGCGTCTTTGACGGCCACCTTGATTAAGGAGAGCTCGCGCATGACTAGATGTCCGTGTTCGAGTCCAACCACTTTGAGCACATCGATTTGTTTGGCGAGTTGTTTTACCACTTGATCCACGGTTTTCTCATCGCCATGAATGGTTATGGTCATACGTGCGCTGTCGGTCTCTACGCTGGGTCCAACTGTGATGCTCTCGATGTTAAAGTTACGGCGGCGGAACAAGTTGGCAATCATGTGCAATACACCTGGCTTGTTTTCAACTAGGACGGATATGACTTTGGTTGTTCCTGCTTCCATTAGTAGTCACCTCTCTGTTGGGGTAGTCCGCAACCCGGCGGCACAAACGGAACCACATCGGTTTCTGGGCTGATGGGCACATCAATAACGGTTGTAACATGGCTGCTTAGGGCTTGTTTAACGGCTTTTTGGAATTCCTCTATACTTTGGGCTCGGATGCCTTGGGCTCCGTATGCCTCGGCGAGTTTGACCATATCGGGGGTTTTGCCCAAGTTAACTGCCATGTAGCGACGGTCATATAGTGCACGTTGCCACTGAGCAACCATACCCAACACACTGTTGTTTAAGACAATAACAACCACAGGAATGTTTTCGCTAACGCTGCAAGCCAGCTCTTGTTCAGACATTATAAAGCTGCCATCGCCTGCGATGTCTACAACTGGGCGGTCTGGGCAGGCTACTTTGGCACCTATGGCTGCTGGGAAACCAAAGCCCATGGTTCCAAGGCCGCCGCTGCTAATGAAGGTGCGGGGTTTTAGGGCTTTGAAGTAGAGAGCAGACCACATCTGGTTTTGGCCCACCTCGGTTGTGACAATGCCGTTCTCAGGTAATAACTCACGCAGTGCCATTAGTAATTGCTTGGGTACAACATCGCGGGGGCGGTCCTTTAGCAGGGGGCTTAGTTGTTCTTTGACTTCTTTGACACGCTTGGTCCAGGTGGTGCCTTCGCCTTTGGATAGTTTGGTTTTTGTGGCTGATAGCAGGGCTTGCATGCTTTTCTTGGCATCGGCAACGATGGGTACATCGACCTCGATGTTTTTGTTGATCTCGGCGTTGTCGATTTCGAGGTGGATTTTTTTGGCATCGGGGGCAAATGCGCTCAGAGTAGCTGTTGCGCGGTCGCCAAAGCGGGTACCTACAGCCAAGAGCACATCGGCTTCGCCTATGATTCGATTTGCGGCAGGGTTGCCATGCATGCCAATACAGCCCAAGGAGAGGGGATGCATTTCGGGGAATACGCCTTTGCCCATAAAGGTGGTTGCAACGGGTGCCATTAACAAATCTGACATTTGGACTATTTCATCAGATGCATCGGCGCTTATGGCTCCACCGCCAGCTAAGATGATGGGGCGTTCGGCTTTTGCTAGCAACTCGGCGGCTTGGCTTATTTTTTGGGGTTTAGGCTCAGTTATGAGTTTATAGCCGCGGATGTTAACTTTGTTGGTAAATTCAACCTCGTCGATGCCTGTTTGGATGTTTTTGGGCAAGTCAATGAGAACAGGTCCGGGTCTGCCGGTAGAGGCTATGTGAAAGGCATTGTTGACCATCTGGGGAATCTCAGAGATGTTTCGAGGTTGGTAGCTATATTTTGTGACTGCGGTAACTATGCTAATTATGTCCGCTTCTTGGAAAGCGTCTCGGCCAATCATATAGCTGGTGTTAACCCCTGCGGTGGGAACTTGACCGGTTAGTGCAACGATGGGTATGGAGTCCATATAGGCATCTGCTAATCCCGTTACAAGGTTGGTAGCACCTGGACCGCTTGTTGCCATACATACACCGGTTTTGCCACTGGCTTTTGCATAGCCTTCGGCTTCATGAGCCGCGCATTGTTCATGACGGGCAAGTATGTGACGGACTTTGGGGTGGCTGCAGAGTTCATCATAAACGGGAAGAATCGCGCCGCCCAAGATGCCAAAGATTACATCAACGTTATGTTTTTCAAGGGATTCTAGTAGTGCTTGTGCACCGCTCATTTTAGTCATGTTATTCATGGTCTCCTGTAGGTTGAGGTTTATACTCTCGACTGACAAAAAATAGCATTGAAAACCTGAACGATTCAGAGGATTTACTGGGCAATTTAGTAAAAGTGTACCCGACGATCCCAGCTATTGAGGTGACGATCCCTCATGTTCATACCTCTATACATCTCCAGTTCATAAAACCTAAGAGAAGTTAACATAAAAAGATTTTGGTATCCGACTCAGGGCAGGGTTACCAAAAATTAGTTCACTGTCCATTTGACTAAATTAAAATCGTAGAGGTTAGGGTTTTTCAGCGGTAATGGCTCTGAGAAACACCCCAAGACAGGCCGGTGGACCATAAACAATCAATTTACCATCGGTTTGCAACTTTACCTGCAGATTATGCTGCTCAGCTAACTGCACAATACGCTTATCAGTCAAAGTGCTTATGGGTTCAATACGGATCCATTGCTGATCTTTTGGGATACCCACCACAAACTGATTTGAAGCAACCGCTACTGCCGCCAAGGGTTGGGTGTTAGCTTTTTCAAGCTGTCTAATCCAGTTCTCAACTTTGGCCTCGCCAAACTTTTTTTGGCCCTCAGCCACCAAATAAGCCTCCACACCAACAAAAAGCGTCTCTGCTTTCTGCAAAGCATCACCACCACCGCTCTTCATACAAGACAGTTCTATCATAGATTTGGCGGCCCGCAGATCCTCAACCACGCTAATTGGAATAATTACGCCTGCTTTTTTGAGTTCAAGCATCATATCTTCAAGAAGTTTCCAAGATGCCAAACTACGGCTCATAACTTTACCCCTAAGTTGGATATCATCTAAGGGTTAGGAGCCGGGGTTTGTTTTGTTAAGCGCAGGTTTTTGGTATTGTCTTTTGGTTCTAAGAGCTCACGTACAAGGCCGTATTGGCGCTGGTAGATATGGCAGTTCTTTGAGTGAAAGATCAATTTACCGGTCTTTAATTCTAAGCCGCTGCGTTCATTTATCTCAGATACAAATGCCTCGTTGAAAAGCTGTAATCCTGCAATGTTGGCAGGTAAACCGCCGTAGGCATCCCAGCTGCGGAAATAGCAAGTGAGATGCATCTGACCGTCAAGGATTTCAGTATCAATTAAACTAAGACAAGGCGGTTCACTTTTCTCATCGTTATCTGGATCTTTGAATTTGAATATGTCCTGAGGACGTCTTATAACTAGGGTAATTTGGCGGTCCCGTTGTTCTTGCACATGGCGTTTGATGGCTTCCTCAACTTGGTCAACAGGATTTTTTAGCCGACTGCCATAGGTGTAGACTTCATCTTCACGCATCTCACCACACCAAAGATACTCCAATGCATAACCCTGCACATACTTGAAATCACAAGGCGCTTTATCACTGACTAAGGGACGATTCTCAGGGTGACTAATTTCGATAGTTAGGTTGAGTTTTTTGGTTTCAGTTTCTTCTGAACCAAAGCCTACATGGAATAGATCTCCTTCTTTCCAAATAGCGCTTAGTGCTTTAAACCAAGCATCAGGACAGTCAAATGCAGTTATCTGTACATGCTTCAAATGAGGTTCCCCAGAGCAATGTTACTTAGCAGTTATACCTAATTGTCTTTTTGGTTAAACAACTATAGAACAAAGGTCTATTTCACTTCAATGACAATATCAGCAAGTTAATCTCTAATTAGAATACTTCAATCGCCAAATAATAATGGATCCAAAAGCATATGTACCCAGCTCATAAGCGACCAATTAATAACACACATAACTAAATAGCAAATTAATTATGGGTAAAAACGACGTTTGTATACCCTACATATCGTAAGTCAATTAAGGAGCCAATAGTAGTTCGTTGTTAAGAGAATTACAGAAAACCAATAGACTTCACCTCACCACCACGGCAAGCCTGCAAACCCCTGATTCACCACCCACCCAATATTTATAGACACTATAATCAGAGACCAAAAAACAGAATTACACCCGTGTCACCTACACAAATGGACTACAGTTTAGTATACCTGATAGGGGTTTATTGATTTAGTTTTTTCTCGATTACTTAGCTTTTTAAAATATAGCACTGAAACCACAACGCCAGCTCCCGCGGTCAACACTAATACAGCTATATTCCAGTATCGGGGAACAGAACTATACCCAATGGGAATATACGCTTCATTTAGTGCAGAAACAAACTCATAATCCGTCCGACCACCCACCACATATACTATATCGTCTACAACGGCTACTCCAAAGCCTAACCGAGGTGTAAGCATACCCGCACCATCAGACCAAGAATCACCAGACACATCATAAACCCGATTAACCCCAATCACATCTGGGTTATTGCCGTAAAATATGTTGCCCATAACATAGATTTTTTTTGGCGCATAAACACCCGTAGTCGCCCCCGCACCCCCCAAATACGCAATACGCCCCCTATTATCGCCCTCACGCCACACATCACGCCTAGGATCATAAACAAAAACCCCCCGCACACCACCACTAGAAAAACCAAAATCAATATTGCTGGTAACAACTATTTTGTTATCCACCACAACCAAAACAGGATAATAACCCTGACCATAGGGGGAACCTGTAGGCATACGGGTTTTATTTGTCCAAGTATCAGCAATTGGATCATAACACACACAATCAGGCACACGTACAAAAAAAATTTTTCCACCCACCACACTTGCCGCCGACATCCTATAAGTAGAATAAGGCACAGACGCTCTAGTACTCCAACTATTAGCAGCAATATCATAAACCTCAACTATATCACAATAAACAAGCTGAGGAAACATACCATAATGATCATCGAGTTTTGTGCCATTTATGCCGCCTATGCAGTAAATCTTACCCTGATACACCGCTATAGCAAAATTCGATCGGGGAGTGGGCATATCTGCTAAGGTAGTCCATGTATCTGTCACAGGATCATAACACTCATTGGTCCCCACAAACTCAGCCCAGTGAGCATTGTCAAAGCCATCTTTGCGGTTTTCTGTGGAGCCTCCGATGGCGTAAATTTTACCGTTTACAGCAACAACTCCTAATCCATCTCTAGCTTGGTTCAGGGGTGCTTTTGAAATCCAAGAATCCTCAACCAAACCCGACCCCAACCCAACAGACCCAAACAACGATACAAACAACCCGCATATGAAAAACAAAACAAACACAAAACCAAGCGTCCTATCCATACGCATCTGCAACTATTACACTTAATTTATTATTAAAGTTTACTTGACAGGACTAATTCCATGTATGATTTGGTCGAGGGCGGCTGAGCCGTGGGGAAAGCTGATGTAGCAGAAAGCAATCCGTTGGAGATAACATTGATACTTGCTAATAGGCATCGGAAAATTAATTGAAGGCACTTTTTAGATCTCTGGACTATAGCCATGTCGGCGCATATGTTACGCGATTACTAGTAACTGTTAATTTTTTGATAATAAGAAGGAGGGGAGGGTTAGTATGGCATTCCGCCCATACCAGGCATGCCGCCCATTCCACCCATACCGCCCATTCCCGGGGGCATTTGGGGTGCTTTGCCGCCGGTGCCTTTGATGCTGATTAGGTCATCGATTTTAAGTATCATGTTGGTGGCTTCGGTGGCTGATTTGATGACTTGTTGTTTTACGCGGAGGGGTTCGACGATCATTTTGGGTTTCATGTCTACGATTTTGCCTGTGGTGACATCGATGCCAAAGTTTTTGCTGTCGGGTTTTTCGTGTTGGGCGCGTAGGGCAACGATGATGTCTATGGGGTCAAGGCCCGCGTTTTCTGCGAGGGTGGTGGGGATTTCTTCGATGGCTTCTGCGAATGCTTCTATGGCGAGTTGTTCTCTGCCGCCGACTTTAACGGCGAAGGTTTTGAGTGCTTTTGAGAGTTCTGCTTCAGGTGCGCCGCCGCCTGGGACGATTTTGCAGTCTTCTATGACGTTGCGTACAACGCAGAGGCCGTCATGTAGGCTGCGTTCTGCTTCGTCGATGACGTGGTTGGATGCACCGCGGATAACGATGGTTACTGCTTTGGGGTTTTTGGCGTCTCGGACGTAGAGGAGTTTGTCGTCGCCGATTTTGACTTCTTCGACGCGTTTGGCTTTGCCTAGTGTGTCTGCGGAGAGTTCTTTGACTGAGGCAACGATTTGGGCGCCGGTTGCTTTGGCGAGTTTTTCCATGTCGCTACTGCTGACGCTTTTAACTGCGATTATGCCGGCTTTGCCTAGGAAGTGAAGTGCCATATCATCGATGCCTTTTTCGCAAAAGATGACATTGGCACCGGATTTGGTGACGGAGGAGACCATGTCTTTTAGCATGCGTTCTTCTTCGTCGAGGAATAGTTTCATCTGTTCGGGGCTTTCGATGTTGATTTTTGCGTCGAACTCGGTTTTTTCGATTTCGAGTTTGGCGTTTAGCAGGGCGATTTTTGCGCCATCGACCATTTTGGGCATGCCGCTGCTGGCGATTTCTTTGTCTAAGACCATGCCTTTGACGAGTTCGGTTTCGTTGAGGCTTTGGCCGTGTTTTTTAATGATTTTAATAAGGTCAATGTCTGCGATGTATTTGTTGTCAACTTTCTCAGAGACCTGTTTTACGGAGTCGACAATGATTTTTGCGTAGTGATCCTCAGCTACGTTGATGTTTTTGCTTGATATGCTTGTTATTGCGACTTCTTTGAGAGTTTTCTCATCCTCAAAGGCTATGGGCATGGCGATGGTTTGGAGGATTTCTTGGGCTTTTTCGCTTGCTTTTTTGTAGCCCTCGATGATAACTGTTGGGTGAATATTTTTGTCAAGAAGCGCTTCGGCTTTTGCAAGCAATTCACCAGAGAGTATGACAGCTGTTGTTGTTCCGTCACCAACTTCTTTATCTTGGGCCTTGGCAACTTCAACAAGCATCTTTGCAGCGGGATGCTGTACGTCGAGTTCTTTCATGATGGTTGCTCCGTCGTTGGTTATGGCAACATCTCCCATACCGCTGACCAGCATCTTGTCCATGCCGCAGGGTCCAAGGGTGGTTTTTACTGCTTCAGCAACGATTTTAGCAGCCATAATGTTATTTTTTTGTGCTTCGCGGCCAGTGCTTCTGCCTGTGCCTTCCTTCAATACTAGAATTGGAATGTTTCCACCTTGTGACATAAATTTCACCAATATTCAATTTCTCAAGTAACTAAACTGGAATTCAAAATCAAACATTTAAATATAAATTTTTCTCAGCAACCCCGCTTTGCCGGCCGTAATTTTTATGCTCTTTATGATATTAGCGCATTTAATCCCACATAACTCGGCTTGGCAAGCCAGCATGATTCTCAAATGACACCAATATAGAGACACACGACGATAATATGGTAGAAAATAACTAAGGAGCTATATTGTATCCACGGTTCCTGACACACCATTTAAGGCTCCAGGATATAGCTCACAAACCATGCTCCAATCAGCTGTTTTGGTTTGATCATTTTTATGAAATATGCCATAGTGATAGGAGGATAAAAAGCCCAAGTTTCTATAAATGGCGGAATCGCCGCATAGAAATACAGCTCCAAACCCCAGTCGCTTAGCTTGGCTTAAAGCCTCATTTATCATAGTACGAGCTATACCGCGTCGAAAATAATCTGGATGCACACAAATAGGAGAGAGCAACAACTCAACCTGCTCCCCCCAGGGTGTGGTAATTGGGGTTTTGTATAGAACAATTTGTCCGATGATTTGTCCAACATTGTTTTGGGCAACCAAGGACAATTCAGGCACAAAAACATTTTGAGAGTGTTGACCAATAGATATATTGTAGGGTGTGTTTATATTAATTCAGCCGGTGGCTGTTATGGTTGAATGTAAAAATTGTGGTTCTGAAAAAACAGTTAAAAGCGGGCAACTC
>JAIRQQ010000075.1 GCA_031256395.1 Nitrososphaerota archaeon | reverse complement strand
GCACCAGCCAACCAAACATTCATAGAAGCACTCCACCAAGCAGGCTACCAAGCAGTACCAACACATTTCAACCCCCGAGGAATAAAAACAAACGCACCCGCAATGGCCATGCACAAAATACTAAAAGAACTAACAGCAACCACCCAACCCTAACGGTTTTGGGCAATAAAGTTTAAACAGTAAAGCAGGCTCATCTAAGAGGTAAGTGAAGATTATGTCTGGAAAAATCACAGTTATCGGCTCAGGAATGATGGGCGGCGCCATAATCAAAAGCCTGCTCAAAGGCAACCTTACGCCCTCGAGCTTAACAGCTGTTGATATTCAAGCTGAAAAGCTAAAAGAATTCGAAGCTCTGGGTGTCAAAACCAACACAGATAATGCCAAAGCCGCCAAAGAAGCTGATAGCATTTTTATCATCGTCAAACCCGGCGATGTTGCCAAGGTTCTAAGTGAGATTAAAGAAGAAATCAAGGGCAAACTGGTCATATCGGTCGCAGCCACGGTTTCTTTGAACTATCTAAGAAAATATGCTCCAGAGAGCAAAATCGTACGAATCATGCCCAACCTCTGTGCCATGGTTCAAGCATCATATACAGCCTATTGCTGCACAGAAAACTTGACGAGCCAAGATAGAGAAACAGTCAAAAAACTACTAAATATGATGGGCATCTGTGATGAGGTTGATGAGAAATACATGGATGCCATCACAGCAGTCAGCGGCAGCGGACCAGGTTATTTGAGTATAATCATTGAAGCACTCACATACGCCGGTCTAAAAGTAGGGTTACCAAGAAACATTGCACTCAACTGCGCAGCACAAACTGTCTTGGGCACAGGCAAACTGGTGGTTGATCTTCATGAAGAACCCGCTCACATAAAAGATATGACCACTACTCCGGGTGGAACAACTATAGAGGCCATATATCAAATCGAGCAGAGTCAAATTCGCCCTGCTATGATGCGCGCCATTGAAGAGGCAACCAAAAAAAGTCAAACCATACGCGAAAAACTCAATCTGCAATAGCGAACAGCCATGTTTGAAGCCGCCATCTTTGACTGGGACGGCACCCTAGCAGATAGCCGCCATGCCATTGTGGTTTCTTTTCAAAAAGCTCTCTTGGAGCATGATATAGAGATTCCAAGCAGCTATATTGAGCAACGTATTGGTATTGGCGCCGCAGACACTTTCCGCGAAATCCTGCGTTCAAAAAAACGCATCATTGATGAAGAGCTAATCACCCGTCTAGTTGAGCGAAAAAGTGAAGTTCAAATAGAGTTAGCAGACGAGATTCAACTCTTTGAGGGTGCACAACCCCTCTTAGAAACACTAAGAGGCAAAATCAAGGTTGCACTAGCAACTATGAGCAGCAACGCGGTGATAATTCATTTGCTTAAAGTTAATCATCTTGAAAAATATTTTCAAGTTGTATTGACAGCAAACAGCGTTAACTGTTCTAAGCCGAGCCCCGAAATTTTTCTAAAAACAGCCGCGGAATTAAATACCCCTCCGGCACGATGCGTAGTCTTTGAGGATTCCCGTTTTGGCGTTAAAGCAGCCAAAACAGGTGGTATGCACTGTATCGCAGTGATGACAGGCACCAGCAACAAAGAAGAACTACAGATAGAAAAACCAGATTTATTGGTAAAAAACCTAAAAGACCCACAAATCTTAAACTATATACTACATCAATAAATGTTGTTTATTTGTAGTAGTGAGCTGACAACCACATAACTTTAAACACTTTTTGAATCAAATATGTATTTGCTTCAAGCTGAAGGAAGAACAGGGTTGACAGATACATGCTTAGAACAAGCCTATATCACAACAAAACAACCAAGCAGTATCCAAAACACAGCCTCACACCAAACAACATAACAAACAAGTGATTTTCATGTCTACAGGCAAATGAAGCACCACACTGTGTGGCGTGCATCCATAGATTCCCTTTACCCCCTCTCTCTTCCTCACCTGGGTGCACGCTACTCCCGCTTACCAATTAAACTCCCTTCACACCAACCCATCAATAGTTAGCAGATCATCGTCACAGCAGTTCTTATATTGGGTAAACCTTTGGCGATTGAGATAGATTAGTTTTAGAAAATAACAGATTATATAAAACGGATGTAATTATGAAAATAGCGGTCAGCATTTGGCAAATCAAGTTTGAATTTTCAATCAAATCTCAAGATGCTGTGTGCAGCGTACGCACATATATATCTACATGTTAGTAAGAAATAAAAACCCATTTGGCGTATCGCATTAAAGAGGATATTTACATGTCTGAACGTTTCGCTAAAAAATGGGAAGCAAAGCCAGAAGGAAACAATTTCGTAAATTCACTAAAAGAAGTAGTTCAACCAGCTCCCCCCCTAAAACCCCGCCTAGACTTTGCCGCCAGACAACTTGACCTCCAAATCAACAAACTCGACCAAGCTAACGAACGTTTCACCCAAAAAGACAAAGCATTGTTCACAAAACTCGTCGCCGCCTACACAGAACACGACCAAGCACACGCAAACATCTACGCCACCGAACTCGCAGAAATTCGCAAGATGAGCCGAATTATCATGAATGCGCGACTCGCCCTAGACCAAATCTCATTGAGAATCAAAACCGTCAGCGAACTAGGCGATGTTTGCTCTATGCTAGGTCCTTGCATCGGCGTATTACGCAGTGTCCGCAACGGATTAGGCGGTGTACTCCCCGAAGCAGAAGGCGAATTAAACGACATCGGCAACATGCTAAGCGGACTTATGTTTGAAGCAGGCACAACAAGCGGCATGTCACTAAACTTTGACAACGTTAACGAAGACGCCGCAAAAATTCTCTCAGAAGCCGCAACCGTTGCAGAGCAAAAAGTCAGTGCCAACTTTCCAGATCTCCCTCCTGGACTATCAGGCACAGCAAACAAAACAAGCACCTAACCATTTCCCCCTCCCCTCTATTTTTTGTCAAAGCTCAACGACTACTACAAGACAAAATTATTAGATTAAAATAAGAATAGTAAAGCAACAACTACAAGCAACTTATAAAAACGCCAAGCAGAAGACAATTAAGCAAAAATCAGGTTTGTCACAACAAATCAACAGACACAGGATTTCCAGAAAAGTTATATCCATAAAACTCTAAGCTTGAGTGATTATATGAATACTCCTCGACTCTGCCCTGAATGCTACGTTGAAATGAAACCAATCCAAGATAGAGAAGGTAAACTACTCTATCACCAATGTCCCAAATGTGACAAACTAATCCTCTTCACCCACTCAGGACATTAAATCAACCAATATTAGCTATATAGAAACTAAAGAATACTTATAGAAATCCTGTTTTGACCTTTGAACTTATATTCAGCGTATTATAATATAGGCTGGGTGTTTAATGATTGAACGGGAGCAGTGAAACAGAACTTGAGTATGCACTGCGAGGCAAGGCATGGAAAGTATATTGGTATCTTCTAAAACACGGTAGCCCCGCAGGTATTCGTGAAGTTCAAAGGGCACTGCATTTTAGCAGTCCCAGCATAGCATTTCACCATCTTGAGCAACTACGAGAATTGGGACTAGTTGAGAAACAAGAAGTCGGTGGACAGTACGTACTGGTGGGTGAGGTTAAAATCGGTGTACTGCGCCACTACGTAAAACTGGGCAAACTCTTATTTCCGCGCTACTTCTTCTACGCACTGTTCTCGACACTGTTCTTTGGCCTATACTTGGCGATTATGGTTAACAGTTTCACCCGTGATAACCTCTTTATAATCTCATTTGGTGCAATAATTTGCACTATTTTCTGGTATGAAGCATATCGAGTTTGGGGTATGAGGCCGTTCTAAATGTTAGAACAACCTGTTCGCATAATTAGCATAAAAAACAAGGATAATACATAATTTAGAGGGAGCGGAAGTATAATAGTACAAAGAGAAATCAAGAAAAAAACACGACTCTATGGAACAGCAGCAACACTCTCAGCAATAATTCTCATATCTATGATCTATGTCTTTGGCGTAACACCCCTGATTCTCCCACCCGCCCAAGCAATGCAAACATTCTCCTCCACACAAGAAATAACAAACTATCTAAACACGAACACCAACCAAATAGGATACCTCACCTATGGAGCAGGTGAGTCAATAATAGCCACTTCCACCCCCTCGTCGGCCCCAGCACCAGAGAGGGATTTTGTCAATTTAAACATCGACTACTCGACAACTAATATACAAGTTATCGGGGTAGATGAGCTAGATAGCGTTAAAACAGATGGTCAATATATCTATATGACCTCAACTACCACTCAAGTCAAAGACGATGGTTTTTCATATTATACCATAAACACTGTCTATATTATAGATGCAAACTCACAAAATCCCTCAGTAGTGTCCAAGATTGGACTTGATGATAAAACTCAGCCAGCGGGATTATTTCTAAGTCAAGACAGCAATCGATTGGTTGTTTTAGCCAACAAATATGATTATGACAATAACATCATACAACCGCTATATTGGGGGTATTATTCAAATGATGTTTACACCTGCATTAACGTCTATGATATCTCTAATAAGGCACAACCAATTTTGACACGAAACATTACTCTTAGCGGCAACTATGCCAATAGCCGTATGATAGGTGATATTGTCTACACAGTTGTCAGCCAACCCGCAAGAGTCTATGACGACATAGCCAGATTACCGGTAATATATGAAGATAATTGCCAAATGGATGTTTCCCCGACCAATATTTACTACACCGATATGAATGATGCAAGTCGCAGCTTCACAAGCTTTTACGGCCTAAACATCGCTGATGACACATCAACACCAACAAACATGACCGTTATGATGGGTGGAACATCCAATATGTATGTTTCAGCTCAGAATTTTTATGTCACATACCCCATGTGGAACCAAGAAGTGGGCCAATACACTACAATATATCGGGTTGCCATTGATGGATTGCAACTATCATGGGAAGCACAAGGAAGCGTCTTTGGCAACATCTTAAACCAGTATTCTATGGATGAGTACAACAGCGATTTTCGCGTAGCCACCAACTATTACAACCCTGAGTCACAGGCCCAAGTCAATAACGTTTATGTGCTAAACTCTGAGTTAACCGTGATTGGTAAACTGGAGGGGCTTGCACCAAACGAGAACCTGTATGCAGCCAGGTTTATGGGCGAGAAGGGCTATCTGGTAACGTTTAAGACAATAGATCCGCTCTTTGTCATTGATCTCAGCAACCCTAGCAATCCTAAAGTGATGGGTGAGCTCAAAATTCCTGGATACTCAGACTACCTTCACCCCTATGATGAAAATCACCTTATCGGCATTGGCAAAGAAACAATCGAAGCTGACACAGGAAACTTTGCAGGGTATCAGGGATTAAAACTCTCCCTCTTTGATGTCACCAACGTTAGAGAACCAATCCAACTGACAAGTTATGGCATAGGAGATAGAGGTACAGAGTCATTGGCACTCTCAGACCCCCATGCATTTCTCTTTGACAAAGAAAGAAACCTACTGGTAATACCAGTTGGATTAGCAGTGATCAAAGATCAAAACGCATATGATGTCTCCAACTCGCGGATCTATGGCGAATCCGTCTGGCAGGGTGCATACGTATTTAGCCTAAGCACAGATGACGGCTTCGCACTCAAGGGTACTGTGACACATCTAAACCCAGCATTACTAGACACCCAAGGGCATCTACGTGACCCCTATGAATACTATAGTTCACAAAACGATTGGATAACACGCACCCTCTACATCGGCAACAATCTCTACACAATCTCTAACTCACAAATCAAACTCACAAACCTAATCAACATGACACCAACAGCAACCATCAAACTCCAATAACCAAACAAACAATAAGCCATAACAACCAACAATTGCAATCAGCATTTACAACACAAACCAAAACACTCAAACTCTATTTTATTTTTTAAAAACAACTTACACACAATAACTGTTCAGCAAGTTTTGAAAACAGAACCCAACCTAAAAACAAAACACCAAAGGGTTGTCTAAAACAAGCAGGTAAAAACGGCTTTTATCAGTGCAATGCTTAAAGGTATGGAGGTTTTGAGTAGTACAGAGAGATATCGTGGGTAATTCCTCTGAAGCTGAACGTTTCATTACTGACTTGGATAGTGCTAAGAGTTATAGGGAGATTTGGCGGATTGTTCGGGAAACTGCCGAGTATGCAACAGGTAAACGTCGCAATAGTATGATGCTTTTCTTGGATGATTTGCCGTTGCAGTTTGGTGCGTATTATCCAGTTGGAAGCAATAATATTGTTCTCAATCGCACACTCGTAGATGCCGTAGAGGCTTCTTGTAGTGATAAAGCTACAATTAACGCCTTGATTTACAACCTGCTGCTACATGAATATCTACATGCGCTAGGTGAAGTTTCGGAGATACTTGTGAGACAGCAAGTAATTGAGGTAGCGAAAAAAAGCTTTGGAGAGAATCACATCGCGACCATACTTGCCTGTAAGTCGCCGTGGATTTTACTAAAAAATCTGCCGCGAAAAACCTTAACTGGATCCAAAAGAGTTATGGAAATTGTCCATGACTTTGAAAAGACAGACAAATACATCGTTTAACATACCAGCAGAGCAGTGAGTAGCGATTCAGTGCAGGTGAGTGAGCTAAATAAATCAAAGTTGCATCAAAAAGTAACTGTTACCAACTTAGATAGGGTGAGATTGGTATGTAGTTGGTATTTGTTTTTTGTAGTTTGTCTGTTGTTGTTAGATTTCGAATTTTTCGATTATGCGGGTTTCTTTTTCGTTTGTGATTTCGGCGGTTACGTGGAAGAATTGGGCGAGACCGGATTTTTGGATGCGGGGTTTGAGTAGTTCGTCGATTTGGAAGACTCCAGCCGAGTTGGACATTTTGATTTTTATTGTGAGGGGTTTGGGTGCGTTTTCGGGTGTTTCTATTTCGACTTTTTCTATGGAGAGTGCTGAGACGGAGTGGATGTCGATTTTTCCGGATTGGAAGGGGATGCGGGCTCTGCCGGCTTCCATGTCTAATGCGTCGGCGATGCCTACTATGCCGGCTTCTTTGGTTAAGATGCGGGCGTTGGATTCAGTGCTTGGGGGTTGTTCGTGGCAGACAATGGCATGCATTACCTCGGAGGTTATGATTGTGCGTTGTTCTTGGGTGTAGGTGGGTGTTAGGAGGGTGTCTATGAGGGTGAGCGCGATGATGGCACTGTATTTTTCGTGGTCTTTGCGTTGGACAATCATGCCGATATCGTGCATTATTGAGCCCAGCACAACCACGACCTCAGCGTCGTCGTTGTCCATGGCATAGTTTTCAACTATGCTGGGTGTGATGAGTTTTTTCTCTACCATAACTCTTAGTAGTTTTAGTGCGAGGTTTGCTACGATTTTTACATGGGTAGATCCGTGGTCGGTGTAGCCCATGCGGTCAATGGCCATAACATTTGAGCAACGCCAATAGGTTTGGAGTTTTTTGTCTTCTCGGACTTTTTCCATAACTTGTCTAAGTTTGTCGTTATTGCGGTGGGGTATGTTAAAGACGTAGGACACACAAACATCTCCTTGAGAGATAATATTGAGAGAGATTTAAACCTACACAACCTGACAGAGCAATAGAAGGATAAGATGTTAGGGAGTGGTGGTTTGGGGGTTAGTTGAGGGGTTTGATTTCTATGTGGTAGATATTGGGCCAGTTTTTTCCTGTTACAAATAGGCGGTTTGTTTGTTGGTCGTAGGCGATGCCGTTTAGTACTGAGTCGGGGTTTGTGGTTGGGTGTTGGTTGATGCCGGTTAGGTCGATCCAGCCTTTTATTTGGCCTGTTTGGGGGTTGATTATGGCGATTTTTTGTGTCAGCCAGATGTTGGCATAGATGTCGCCGTTTATGTATTCGAGTTCGTTTATGTTGGTTATAGGTGTGTTGCCCTCTAAGACGTTGATTTCGCCTATTTTTTGGTAGGTTTGGGGATCGAGAAAAGTTAGTTTTGCACTGCCATCGCTCATGATAAGTTTGTTGCTGTCAAAGGTTAGGCCCCAGCCTTCGGTTTTGTAGCTAAAGTTTCCAAGTAGGGTAAAGGTTTCTTTATTGTAGATAAATCCTATTTGGTTTTGCCAAGTTAGCTGTACAAGGGTGTCGTTTACAAGTGTTAGGCCTTCACAGAAATAGTTGGGTATATTGTATTGTTGTAGGATGCATCCGTCTTCTAGGTTGACTTTGCGTAGTGAGGAATCTCCAAATCCGCCGGTGCTTTCAAACAATACGCCGTTATCGTATACTAAGCCTTGAGTGAATGCAGAGGTGTCATGGGGGTAGGTTTTCACAACGGTGTAGGTGTAGTTGATGATGGTGTTTGGGGCTGGTGTTTGAGTTGGTGTTGTTTTTGGTGTTGGAGTTGGAGTTGGAGTTGTTGGGTTGATTGGGGTTGGGTTGATTGGGGTTGGGTTGATTGGGTTGGGGTTGATTTGGGTTGGGGTTGGGGTTGGGGTTTGTGTGGGTGTGGGTTGTGTTTGGTGGAGAACTGTAGAGATTACGCCGGTTATTAGAATTGTTGTTATGAGAATTATTGTAAAAACGGCGTATTTTTTGTTCATAATGTCCAAAGAGTTGTGCGCCTTTATATATACAGCGTTAGCAGCGAGGTATCGGCAAAGCGAAACACTTAAGTGTAGAGAAAATCTAAGTATGTTTCAGACTATAAAACAGGTGTTGAAATCAATTGGCTGTAGAAGGTTTTTTCGAAAACAAAAAGGAACCAGTAGAAGCTAAAGTCGGCGACTTAACACCACAATCAAAGGCTGTTAACGTTACTGCTAAAGTTGTATCTAAAACCGAAATGCGCGAAATCCCAATGGGCAGAGATGGCTCTCCCCACAAAGTCAGCGATGCACTCATCGGCGACGAAACCGGCGTTGTTTATCTCACACTATGGGATGACAACATCGAGAAAGTCAACGATGGCGACACAGTTCGCATCGAAAATGGCTATGTAACTCTCTTCAAAGGCAATATACGCCTAAACATCGGCAAATACGGCAAGCTTGAACCCGCAACTGCACCACTGGACGCAGAAGTTAACACAGAAAACAATGTGTCAAGTAAGACCTATGAACAAGAACGCAGACCATACAGAGGCGGCGGCGGACGCGGATTTGGCGGCGGCGGCGGCTACGGCGGTCGTGATAGACGCGGCGGCGGCGGCTACGGCGACCGACGCGGCGGCGGCGACCGACGCGGCGGCGGCGGTTACAGACCAAGATACTAAAACCACAATCGAATAAGAAAAAAGCTTTTTCTTTTTTGCTTTTTATTTATTTTTATTTATCTTTCATTTAGTCCAGTCAGTATTATCTGAATTTTCAGAGGGTAACAATTGATGGGGTAACCTGTGTGTTAGGGGTTACAAGTTGATGCTTTTCAATCGGGTTGTCAAAAATGGTTACCAAAGAAACAGAAACCAAACCAATAGTTGAGGAATTGCTTGCAGAGGCTAAAAAACCTGCGCAACTCTCGCCAGCTATGCACCGATTCTATGAGGGTAAAATGCAAGTTCTTCCCAAGTGTGCAATTAGAGGTATTGAGGACTTCGCTTTTTGGTATACTCCAGGTGTTGCGGCAACCTGTCGAGAAATTGAAGCGGATCCGGATAAATCATTTGAGTTAACTAATCGGTGGAACTGTGTTGCAATTGTGACGGATGGAACTCGTGTTTTAGGGTTAGGCGATATTGGGCCCGAAGCGGCTCTGCCGGTTATGGAGGGTAAAGCATTGCTCTTCAAATATTTAGGCGGGGTAGATGCTTTTCCTATTTGTTTACGCACCAAAGATCCCAAGGAAATCGTTAGAATCTGCAAGACATTAGAGCCTACTTTTGGGGGTATCAATCTTGAAGATATTGAGAAGCCCAAATGCTTTCAGATACTTGATAGTGCACGCTCAGAGATGCAGATACCGGTTTGGCATGATGACCAGCAGGGCACAGCAACTGTGATTTTGGCGGGATTGATTAATGCCTTCAAGTTGGTGGGTAAAAAACCCAAAGAAAGTCTCATTACGCTGACAGGTTCAGGCGCAGCTAATATCCGAACGGCTTACGTTCTTATGCGTTGGGGTGTTAAACCTGGCAACATTATTTTAGCGGACACTAAAGGGGTGATCTATCGTGGAAGACCCGATATTAATGAAAAAGAGGATCCTTGGAAGTATGATATCACCCAAAAAACTAATCGGGAAAACAGAACGGGGGGTATAGAAAATGCCTTCAAAGGTGTCGATGCAGTGGTTGCCGCTTCAAAACCGGGTCCAGGTACCATAAAGAAAGAATGGGTCAAAAGTATGGCGTCTGATGCGGTCGTGTTTGCCTGTGCTAATCCAATTCCTGAGATTTGGCCCTGGGAAGCTAAGGAAGCGGGTGCAAGAGTCGTCGCTACGGGCAGAAGTGATTTTCCCAATCAAGTCAACAATAGCATGGGCTTTCCAGCGATTTTTCGGGGTGTTTTAGATGTGAAGTCTAAAACCATAACTGATGACATGTGTATAGCGGCCGCCGCTGAGCTTGCATTGTATGCGGAGGAGCGGGGCATGGATGAGCAAAATATTTTGCCGCGGATGGATGAGTGGGAAGTGTTTCCTCGCGAAGCGGTGGCTTGTGCGCTTAAATCTATTGATCAGGGGGTAGCGCGTATCAAGCCCAGTCGTAGGGAACTCTATGAACGTGCGTCAGCAATTATTTCAAATGCGAGGGCTACAACTGAGCTTTTAATGAAGCAGGGGTTGATTAAGCCGCCGCCAAATGAGAAAGAGTTACTTCGCTGAGCAGACTTGTTTGGGTTACTATGAGCTGCTGGATACCTTTTTAAGGTAAGGGTTTGTGTATGGTTAGTCGATGGGTATGCGGGTAGATTATACGTTGTATGTCTTGGCAGTTGTATTTTTTATTATAACCGCAATATCGTTCATATTGCTAACTGGAACCAATCAAACACTATGGGCCATCACCTCAATCACATTAGGAGCCATATCAATAGTTGCCGGAATGATTCAAACCCGAAGTGTAAAAAACAAACAGATTCAAACGCTCACCCCCTCAACACCTGCACCAAACACAGAAACCCCCACACAAAAAACCGAATCAACCCCTGTCACAGTAACAGACACAGAAACACCGCCACCCTCAACTAAAACAATTGAACCCCAAACCATAGAACCATCTGCGCAAACGCCTCAAACACCCCAAAACACAGAAGACGCCCAAGCAGAGTTGTCGTTAACTGATATATCAGGAATTGGTGAAAAACGTGCAAGTCAGCTCAACAATATGGGCATAGCAACAGTGGAAGAATTAACCCAAGCCTCGGCTAAAACCATAGCTGAAACCCTCAAGGTGTCACCTAAAATTGCAACCAAATGGGTTAGAGAAGCAAAAAAACTCCAAAAAGAAATTAAAAAGGGAACTATTGAGCCGTTATCGTAACAATATTTCTTTTTTCAAGTCTGCGCAGTGCATCAAGACAGTTATCGGTATTCTCTCCGGTAATATCGAGATTTAGCAGAATATCTTTGACAGAAACACCAGGTCTACCAAATGTTTTGTGTCGTTTGTAGAGATGATTAACGATGGATTTCTCAAGTTTGCCACAACGCCAAGTAGTATTGCGGTTAAGAACTACAATCGTTTGCACAGGAGTTTTATCACTCGATTTTTTTCCTCGGGACTCTCCCATATCGCGCCTCTCAAGTAATTTTAAGGCAACAAACCATTTAAACATTTGTTCAACACACAACAAAGTATGCTAGAATTACAACATTTTTTTGAAATATAGTCCATGTGCGTTGCCGTAGTATCGTTTGAGCTTACCTATTTTTTGGTAACCAAGCTTCTGATAAAGACCTATAGCAACAGAGTTATCTTCTCGGACCTCAAGACGACACTCCGCTATACCACGCCGTTTTAGGAGAAACTCGATTTCTTCAAGCAACCGGGTGGCAATGTGCATACAACGATATTTCTGGGCTACACTCAGAGTTATTATATGTCCAAATTCGGTGTCATCGGTTTCCACCTGAACGACTATAAACCCTGCGACATCAAAATCCGCTTTGGCGGCAAGTGCAATTACATTATAAGCAGTTAACAAATAAACTAATTGACCCTTGCTAAAGGCTTCCGCATCAAAGCATTGCGTTTCAATCTGGTAGTAGGCATCAATAAATTTGAGATCAGCCGATTCAATTTTAATACTGCACATGGTCAATCTAAGTAAGTATCAGTTCGCTTTTAGTTTTATCGTATTTGTCATTGACTATTGTGGGTTTGAGTTCAAGATACTGTTGAGCAACAAAACCGATAAAGAAACGGAACCACATGGTAATGATTCGGGTAAGAATAGTAGCTGTGGCGCTTAGTGCTACATCAACACCCATAGCAAAGAAAAGGGTAGTCATAGTTGCTTCGGGGATACCCACCTCAAAAGGAATACCCACTGGGATGGATTTTATTGATAAAACAATTGCAGAAGTAATCAAGATAACGCTCCACGGCACAGGGTACCCAAGTGCCTGAAAAACCAAATAGGGAACACTTAAGCTAAAAAACCAAGAACCCACCAAGTAGATCAGTGATTTTACAAGAGACCGAGGGTTGCGTTTGTACTCTATCATGGAGTCATGAAAGTGATTGGTGATTTCGAGTGCTTTTTCTTTGAGGTCAAGTTTCCATCGACCTCTTGAGATTTTATCAACCACTCGTACAATCCACTCAATGGTTTTTAGTAACCAATTTTTTTTGAAAATAAAAACGGTCAGAGCAACGGTTACGATAGCTATGGTGGTGGCAACAAATATTATGAGATTAAAAACAAATCCAGATCCTTGACCTTCAAACACAAGTAGTGCAATACCTAAGACTAAGGCAACAACATTTAATGCCATACCCAAGAGGCGCTGAGTAAACAGTGAGGCCATAGCTTTACCAAACGAGCCGCAACGGTCACGGGTAAGCAGATAGGCACGGACGATTTCGCCGCTAATTGACTCCGCAGGTATCAATATGTCGACATATATGCCATACCATACATAGAGAAAGGCTTTCTTTAGGGTCATTTTGATATCAAGAGGAGTGGTCAATACATGCCAGGAAAGAGTGAAAAAAAAGACTTCAAGTAAACCACAGACAGCGGCTAATCCAAAAATCAGCGGGTTGGCAGTTTGTGCTGTTGTGATAATACCTACAATATCAACTTGGAAAAAATAGATGTAGATAAAAAATCCCGCTAAACCTAAAAGTGGAAACAAGACCGTTTTGTAGGTGAATTTTGGTTTAGGCGGCTCCATATCGAGCGCTAACCGGTACTTAGGGATATATACTTTGCCCAAATCTCACAGAGTTCTATCCTCAAAACTGTTTTCTACAAGCGCTAAACAGAGATAGCTCTGGATAAATAGCGGGGTAGCAGATGTTTTGTTGTGTCTTTGCGATTTGTGAGAGGATTTGGCGGGTAGCTTTATTGGATGCGCAGTGTATTTTCTGTTGGGTTGGTGAGTTGGTGTGTGGCTATCGGTCCTGTAAGGGACTGAGGAAACTCCGCTCACACGCAGAAGTGCAGTCCTTTGGACAGACCGAGAGGTTTGGCAACGGAGCAGAAACGAAACGTCCACTCGGAAATTGGCTGTGACGCATTTGTGATGCAGAGTCTGCCGATCTGGAAACGATGAAACGGCCGTCCTGCATGTGGAAAGGGCAAACGGTCGCCTATGACGACTCTGCCGGAGGCGCGGGTAGCCCGATTAGCCGAATGCCACAAACAACAGAAAGCGGGTTATGGCCAAAACACCAGCCCATTTATATTATGATCCAATTAAGGACATAAATAATTATTGAATTAAGAAATACATGCGTAAATAATACTAATAACCATACACTATAGAGGTATGAAACCTTCAACTGTCATCTTTTCGGTGCTATTAACCGAGTTTTCTCTTCAGTCTCGCCGTGCGGCTTATTGTAACGCAAAACAACAATACCTTTACCGCCAATTCACCAACCCAACCATAACACCCGAATATACGCCGTCGACAATTACAGATCCATCTCCACCGCCACTCATAAGTACACCACAACCTACACCAACACCCCCGCCGAAACCGAATTAACACTCACCTACACAGAAAAAAGTCGAGTAGAAAATAAGGACAAAACAAAAGTGAAAGTAACCCTAACCATAGACATAACATACAATAGCGGAGATACAATTACCATAAATTATTCCGAATTCTGGCTGTCAATATTTGTTGGGAGGTTTCTTTATGATATACCTTTTGGAAGAGCAGAGTCTCAAAATAGCGGCAGTTTTGTTCTGGGACCCGCACATTCAAAACAAACTTTTCAACTAACATTTGAAGAATTTCCAACTGAGCAACATAACGGAATGGATGGATACCGCCCCACCGGCTACCAACTGGAATACAGTGGAGCCGCCACGATCCAGTGGACAAATCAGAGACACTACTAATAAAGAACTGCTTAAGAAAGTGGAATATAAGTCAACAACCGGAAATATACAGAGGGATCAATATATCGCAACAACACAAAGAAAACAAACAGAGTAATAATATAAAACAATCAAACATGCAAGCCAAAACGGCAGAACCACAGTACCAACAATTTATATGCTCTTAAGTAACTTTGACTAAGTTAGATAATATAAAGGGAATAAACATGGCCTATCTGCGCAGTGAAAACGAAAGACTTGAAATTGACTATTCGGCTGAGAGGGTTTGGGGAGTTATTCCTCGGGCCGTTAAAGCATTGCAGTGGGAAATTCAAGAAGCAGACGAGAAAAACTATATACTAAAAATCAAAACCAAAGGAGCGTTTCTCTCTTATGGTTCAATGCTCACCGTTGAGGTAGTGCCGATAGATGAAAAAACATGCCGAATGTCTGTAACGGGAGAAACGCCGGTAACCACCATAACATCTATGGCAGATTTTGGTAGAACCCGAGATCGTATAGGTTTTTTTGTAGAAGCCATAGCCAAAGAAATCGAAACAGAAAAAACAGGCCCTGAATCTACGCAATAACTGCCAGCGTTAGACACATAAACGACAACAAGAAGCAAAATAGAGACGGCACATGTATAGAGTAACAATGGTTTGGTGTAGCCTATCGTGTTTGCTGGTGCGCATTTAGTGACGCTATTGTTTCGGTAGTTGTCTATCAGTCGCTAAGGATTTTTGTGAGGGTAAAAAAACAAAGCTTATTCTGTAACCAACACTATCTCACTGTATCAATAAGTAGCATAGGTATGGAGCCGTAAAAATGTCACAAACACCCAATCCGCAAGAGACGCCACAGAAAAGCGCTGGAGGGGAGGAGAAATTCAAATTTCAGATGGTTTATCTCTTACCTATATTGGCAAGTATGCTTTTTGGGTTAGGTTATGCTTCAGTGTTGTTACCTCAATCAGCTCCCACTTTGCCTGTGACGCCTGTTCCGCCTGAAACCTCTGGTTCGGACTGGATTGTTGCGCTCTACTTTGTGGTATTGCTTGCATGCAGTGCTACAGTATTCTATTTTCTGCTCAAACACAACCGAAAACGTATCGTAACCGGTGTAATTACACTGTGTCTAACAGCAGCTGCTATGTTGCCCTCGCTTTTCTTTTTTGTCGCTCTGTCTGCATATGTTCCCTTCTTAGCCAACTGGATAGCTATCATCGGCTTATCGGTAGCTGTTACGGCGCTCTTTGTTTTGGCTATATTTCGCTTAGGTAGCAAAGTCCGCAATATCGCAGTTGTCTGTATAGGCGGCGCGTTGGGCATATTTTTTAGCTACAACATTGCAGCCATATCGCTTTGGAGTGCAGTTCTGATTTTGGTGTTTTTATCAATTTATGACATATTTGCAGTGTATAAGGGTCCGGTGGGTAAAATTGCACAGTCCTCAGGTCTGGATCAACTCCCAGGGTTGAGTTTTTCATTTAAAGAGATTCAGATGGGGCTGGGTGATTTGGTATTCTACTCTATGCTCACCGGCACCATGATTTTTAGTTTTGCCCAACCCCAAAGTTTTCTCTCCGCCGCCGCTTCTATAGTCGGAATTATGGTGGGATCAGTGATTACATTTCGTATACTTGAGAAGAAAAACATCTTTCCGGGTTTGCCGTTTCCAATTTTTTTGGGGCTAGCATTTGGGTTAGCTGTGGGCTTTTTGATGTAGCTAAACGTTTAAAGCACCCAGCTATCAATAATGAGAAGAGGATTTTATGGAGCCGTCAAAGGTTGGAATCATTGAGGGCGAGCGCGGGTTTGAGCCGGTTTTTAGAGCCTTGGATTTAATTGATTATAAATCTGTGTTGGCAGGGTTTAGTAGGGTACTTATCAAAGTTAATTTTATCACCACTATGACATGGGATACCGGAGCTACAACCGATCCTGTTGTGGTCGAGGCGCTTATTCAGCGGCTCAAGCAACTTCCTGTGGAGATTTTTGTAGTTGAATCTGATGCAACCATGACTGATGCGGACAAAGCCTTTGAAGCCACAGGTATGGCAGAGATGTGTAGCAGATATGGAGTAAAATGCCTCAACTTGCGACATATCGAAGACAAAGTCAAGATTAAAATTATTGGGGGTGAGGTCTTAAAGGACATAACAGTTCCTCAGCTAGTTACCCAATCAGCTCTTATCAGTGCGGCTAAGATGAAAACCCATTCCTCAACTAAGGTTACTTTGGGCATGAAAAACATGTTTGGGTTATTGCCGGATAAATTCAAATTCAAATACCATGCCATTGGTATAAGTAAAGTTATTGTTGATATCAATTCGGTTCTCAAGCCGCATTTAACAGTAATCGATGGTTTCATGGCCATGGAAGGGAAGGGACCCATCGATGGTGTGCCTGTTAAGATGAATCTGATTTTTGCAGGTAGCGATCCGGTTGCAACAGATGCCACATGTAGCCGTGTTATGGGTATAGATCCTCATGAGATTAGCCATATTAAAAGTGCAGCCAAAAAAGGATTGGGAAATATTGATAACATTAAAGTTGTCGGCGAACAAATCGAAACTGTTAAACGAGTATTTAAGAGAAAATAACCAAAAAATTAGCAGGTATCCCTGATGTCCTGCTGAGAGTTTAAGCAACTTTTTTCCATTACTGCCTCTCAAGTACAGGCCAAGTAGCCTATAAACGAGTGTAGTTTTCCTTCAAAAGAGAGCTATTGGATGTTGTTTGTGTTGCTATTGTTTAACGTACTGTATACGTTTAATGTACTGTTTGGAGAAAAGGGGGTGGTATTGTCTTTGTTGTCGTCTTCTTTACGGTCGTCTTTCTTTTTGCGGTTAAATATTAGGAGAGCGATGGCGATGAGTTCTACTATGAATATGATAGCATTTACAATGGTCCATTGGTCAACTAAGGCCATTGGTAGACTTGTATTCTCAGTAAGTAGGAATACAATGATACCTGCGATGCCTAGGATGAAACTTAGGATCCATAGTGTTTGGTGTTGTTTTTGCTTCTTTGTTTTCTCATCGTCAGTCGGTTTGTCTTCTTTGTGTTCTGCGCTATTTTGGTTCTTAGGTGCTGTCTGCTCATCTTGTTCTTTCTTTTGTTTTTGTTTCTTTTTCAACAGTACGCAAATGAGTACGATTATTGCCAATATGAGACCTACGACGCTAAGTATTAGGTTTACAAGGGCCCAAGTTTGCACAGTCTGAGGTTCAGAGATAGTGTATTGGGCTGTGATTGTTAGGTTTGAGACTACATTAGTGTATTCTAGGTCCCAGCCTGTGAAGGTGTAGCCTTCACGGGTTGGATCATTTGGAGCAGTTGCATTACCACCATAGGGTACGTTTTGAGATTTGAGGAGTGTTTTGTCCCAATTGACAAATTGCACAGTTAACAGTGTAGGCTGTTCTTGGATCCATTGGGCCACATAGACGGCATTACCCCTCACTGTTGTACTTGGCACTGGAGACCAGCCGGCAAACACCCAACCAGGTTCACCTGTCACTTTGGGCGCAACAGGTGTTGGAACCCCATAAGCAAGACCACTTGTAGTCTGAACTCTAAAGCTACCATGCACTCCAGGCTGATAGGTCACCGTATAGTAGGACGGAGAGGACGGTGAAGTAGTTGGATCAGATGGGGATACAGTTTGCCTCCATACCGCATACAATACGGTATCAGCAGTTATGGTAAAAGTTGAACCAGCAGTATAGGTTGCAGTGTTAGTGTTTGGACTTGTGGCCCAGCCAAGGAACGTATAGCCGCTACGACTCAAACTACCCTGACCCAACACAGTCACTAGACTTCCACCAACATAGGGACTACTACTATCTACCGGTACAACACCGCCTGTATGCCCATTACCATTATAGATTACACTATAACGTATCTCAACCACCGCATCCCAACAAGCAGTCAAAACAATATCACCCGTAGTGCCCACAGAAATACTAAAGCCAAGTACTGGACCAGATGTGCAGTTATCAGCATACTCTACCATCCAGCCCAAGAAGTCATAACCATCTCTTGTTGGATCAGCAATGGAGAGCGGTAAATCCGCCACCTCATATACAGAAGGATTGCCAGGCGCATTAACACCACCCTCCAACACATAAATGATAGCATAAACATCACCAGACTTAGTAACTGGATCCCAATCAGCACGCAAAACAATATCACCTGTTGTACCCACAGGAACAGTGTAGGAGAACTGAGAAGCCAACTCAGAACCATCAGCATACACTACAGTCCAGCCGGCAAAAACATAAAGCTCCCTTGTTGGATCAGTAATCCCAAGCGGCAACTCAGAGGGCATGTATGAAACTGGATTACCCGGCGCATTAACACCACCCTCCAACACATAAATAATATCATAAACATCGGGACTAGGACGAATGTTCCACTGAGCATACAACACCGTATCCGCATCAACATCAAAAGTACCACCAGCAACATACGAACTACCAGAACCATCAGCCACAGTATTCCAACCAATAAACACATAATCAGCCACACC
>JAIRQQ010000120.1 GCA_031256395.1 Nitrososphaerota archaeon | reverse complement strand
TTTTCCCATAATCACCTATAGCACCAGGTCATTACAAGCTATTAAGATGGCTCTCTGATTTTTTCTTCTTTATTTTCCTCCTTTAAGGCTAAAATAAGCGCATCGTTTCCCGCTTTTTTTCACTTCTAAATCACCTTGACACCTTGCGGGATAGTCCCATCAATCCAACACACAATAATACAACAAAAGTTGCACAGCAAATTTCTATCAGTGACTATTGTTGATGGCATTGTTTTTGAGGGGTGAAATAATTTCCGTAACTGACGCGCCTCTAAGTGATGCGGTATGCTTAATAGGGTGATGTGGTGGTGTTTTATTACAAGCGTATTGATTCGCAATATATGCGTAAGGTGGAATGTTATGAAACAATTAATAAAAAAATTCGTCACGGTACCTGACAAAAACCTCAAAACAAACCGAGAGTGTTTATATTTGAATGATGGTGTAGTGTTTTGGGTTGGTATTGTGTTTTGTCCAAAGTGCAAAAGCTCTTATTCAGTAAAAAATGGTCATCACCATGGTAAGCAGCGCTGCAAATGCAGACATTGTAATTGTCAGTTTACTCAAGAATAGCCGTGCGGCAAAAATACAAAAACCAAACACTGGGCCATTCTACTGTATGTTAATGGTTTGTCTTTTTGTGCTATAGCAAACTTGTAGGTGTTTCTCATAAGGCTGTGTATGATTGGTGAGGACGTTTAGTCTTGTAACGTATGGAAAACCTGTACCTCAAGAGATATTGTGGTTGAGTTGGATGAGTTGGGGCATTTTCTAAAGTTTAAAAAACAGGCTCTGGATATGGAAAGTATATTGCCGCACTACCAGACAGCTTATCGGCTGGGAATGCGGAAACCGCGACAGCAAACCTTGAAACTAATGATAGATCGCCTTAGAAAGTTTAAGGTGTCAGTGTTTTTGCTGGTAATTGGGAGGCTTATGTGGAACTTTTTCCATAAGGTTTGTTAATTCAAGCGAAAGCGGAGACACATGGGGTTGAGTGGAATAATTTTAGGCAAAGACATTGGTTGGCAGGTTTCGTCGAAAAACGTGTATAGTATCGTGCTGTAAAAAAATGGTTGACCTCACTATGTCCTTGTTTGCCTGCTTCAGAGTAAATGGCACACCAAACATGATCACATCATTCCTAAATTAACACTCTCTAAACAATAAAGCCTAAGGTCTAATTACTGAACTAATCAATGAACACTTAGTCTAATTACTGAACACTTTGTTCGTATACGTAGCATTAAATCAAATCAGCATATAACATCCGCATGATGGACCATGTTTAACCAAAAAATAAACAAAAACAAAAAACTATATTCAGCCAGAAAGATAATAACCGCCCTTCTGGTACTCAGTATGGTGTTTTGTATGCTGCAAACAACAGTATATGCAGCAAACCAACCACCAAAAATCACAGTTAATGTGGGTGACACACTAGAAGACGCTGTAGAACAAGCAAACAACTTAGAGTCCGCCATCATCGAAATCAAAACTAATGTAGCTGTAACCGATCCCCTTGTTATTACATCAAATATTGCAATAATTGGCAGGGACGGAACGCACACTATCTCAAACTGCCACATTCAAATAAAAGACGGCGCCACCCTTACTCTGGGCGACGGCACAACCACAAATACTTTGACAATTCTAGGTTCAATACACATCATAGACGGATCAATTTATGTTAATGACGGAGCCGAAATTTCAACCACTGGGTACGGTTGCATAGCTATCGCGGTTGATAAAGGTAATGTAGTGGTATCGGGCGGCAAAGTTTCAGCCACCGGAAGTTTTAGCACAGCTATAGATATCACTGCGGGCAATGTAATAATATCTGGCGGAGACGTCATCGCCGATGGAGCCGGCTTACACGGTTGCTACGCCATATATCTCAATACCCCCGGAACCGTAACCATAACAGGCGGCACTGTTTCAGCCCACAACGCAATAGCCAACATGTTTGCGATCACACTGGGCGGAGGAGGCTTGGCAACATATTTAGAAGGCACATGCGAAGGCTCTCTTAACGTTGTTGGTAGTGGCATTATCGTTGAGGTGGAGTCACTGGATATTCCTTCCTCATACGCTGGAACAACAAACGGCCTGACACACAAGGCTGGCAGTGCCCTATCTCTTGTAAAATGGGACACCTCTGGAGCGGATCCTGTGCTCAGTTTTAATGGTGGACAATATAAAATCGAATGGACAGCACCAAAACCCACACCCCCCACCAATCCCGCAGAGAAGCCTGTGAGAATACAAGAAACTAACGAGGTATTTGAGACGCTGACAGAGGCGATTACAAAAGCAACAAGTGAGGGTCTAAGTACATTTACTCTAGAAATTATCGGCGACGTAGCTGAGACAAGCGATGTTATCATTAAATCAAGCATAACCATAGTTGGTGCCGATGGTGCACATACTGTTTCAAATTGCCGTCTTCAAGTTAAAGATGGCGGTAGTCTCACTTTAGGCGATGGTACAACCACCGACCTATTGACAATCTTGGGCAGTGTGACGGTTACAGATGGAGACATCAACATTCAAGACGGTATAAAAATAACCAGTAGCAACATTGCATTAATTTTATCCAGCCCAAATGCAGTTGGCACAATAAGCGGCGGCAAACTCGACGGCTATAACACAGCACTAAATATGGCGAAAGGCGCACAATTAAGCGAGATAAGCGGCGGCACATTTACAGCCCGACAAGATGCGCTTCTTATAACTGATGAGGGGACATTTATTGAGGTTATTTCCGGCGGCGCATTTTATCAAACAGATCCCACCGTTACCCTCCACGGCCATGCAGTTTTCGTAGAAAACTATGCCGAAATAGGCGAAATCTCGGGCGGATATTTTGACGCAGCCCGTAACAGCGCATTAGTTTTGATCCGCGGAGGCAAAGTTGGAGAAATCAGCGGAGGCGAATTTGTAGTCTACCGCAGCGGCACCATAACCAATAATGATCGTAATGCCGCAATTTGGGTCGAAAATGGCTGGGAAAGCGAAGGCTACATAGGAACGGGAATCGATACAATCTCGGGCGGACATATCAAAGGCACCAATTTCGGCATATTGCTTATTGCGGATTGGGGCTATTGTTACTTAAATACTATAACTGGCGGAACATTTGAAGGCACAGTTGCCATACAAAACGACCGCGGCAGCACCATTGGAGCGATTTCAGGTGGAATCATCACCGGAAGCCAAGGCATACTAAATGTGGGCACCATCGACAAAATCAGTGAAAACGCTAAAATAAGCGGCACAACCTCCTATGGCATCTACAACTATTATACAAACAGTCAAAGTTATGGTATAATCAATGAAATCAGCGGCGGCACAATCTCCTCACGCGATGACCGAGGTATTGCGAACGCGGGAACAATAAAGCTGATTTCCGGCGGCACGATTACCGGTAACAACTACGGTATAAGCAACAGCGGTGTTATCAATCTGATTTCCGGCGGTACGATTATCGGTGGGCAATATGCCATTTATTGCGGTCTGCCCCTATCAGGAGGTCAAGTGGGGGTTAACGGAGTTCTTGGAACTATTTCTGGCGGCGTTTTCTGGGGTAAGACGAATTTTGCATTTCGTCTTTTATCCGATTTACAGCTTGAGCCGGGTTTAAGTGCCAGTAAGGGATTTGGCCGTTACCAATCAGGAACCGCAGATATTTTCAACGATGAAACTTTGGTGAAATACCCCGAGGGGTACTATATGAGTTCTAAGACGACACCCGTTGAGGGTATTACAGGAGTTGCATTCAGATATCTAACAATGGGTGATACGCATGTTATTGAGTATGTACTAAACGGAGGCATAAATAACGCGAACAATCCATCTGTATATGATGAAACCGATCTCCCCTGCCACATAATCGATCCAACTAAGACGGGCTATGACTTCCAAGGCTGGACCATTAAAAATGACACCGGAACTTTTGGTCCAGTGCTCAACTATAGTCTTGCTATGGGCTCAACAGGTGATTTTACCTTAACTGCCACCTGGGCCCCATATAGTGTTGTCTACACAGTGCACTACTACAAGACAGGCACCACAACGCCTTTAGCCCAAAGCAAAACAGGCATAGGTGTTGTGGGTGAGTGGGTAACTGAATCGGCCATAAATATTGCAGGTTACAGTACCGTTGCACCTGCGACAATAACTAAACCCCTAAATACCCTCAACAATGAGTTTGTATTCTACTACACAGCAAACACCAACATCCAATACACCGTACACTACTACTTGAAGGGCACCACAACCGAGCTAGCTCCAAGCAAAACCGTAACCGGCCAAACCATGGGCACCACCATAACTGAAACCGCCCTAAACATACCCGGCTACACCCCAACCTATACCGCCATAACCACAACCCTCCAATCAACCGACAACACCATTAACTTCTACTACACCCCAAACACCAACATAGAATACACCGTACACTACTACCTGCAAAACACAACAACCCCCCTAGCTCCAAGCAAAACCGTAACCGGCCAAACTATAGGTTCTACAATAACTGAAACCGCCCTAAACATACCCGGATATACTGCAATTGCACCTACAACTATAACTGCAACCCTTAACGCCACAAACAACACCCTCACCTTCTACTACACAACCAATTCTACTTCGGGCGACGGCAACAACAATAATAACGGTGGTGGATCTCAAACAGTCTCACCCACTAAAACACCCTCCCCAACCACCACACCCCCGCCCCAGCCAAGCACCACCACAACACCGCCCCCGACAAGTACCCCGCCTTTGCCAAGTATAACTCCTCCTCCAAGCGGAGATAATGAAGAACCTTTGGAAATGTGGGCCCTTGTAAACTTAGTGCTGAGTGTGGTGGGTCTCATATTGGCTCTAGGGGTGGGTGTTTGGGTATTGCTGCAACGCAATCAGAAGCAGACAAAAACTCAAACCAACAACAACAATGATGATGAAGAGGAGGAGGACAAAAAGCAGAAGAAACGTCAGCGTAACGCTTGGTTAGCCGTTGCTTTTGTTTTGGGTATTGCAGGTCTTGTTGTGTTTTTGCTTACCGAAGACATGAGCCGCACAATGACCCTGGTAGATAACTGGACCATCCTAAATGCTCTCATACTTGCAGCACAACTCGCAGCAACCCTCACTGCCCTAACCTACGCCAACAAACACAAAAAAACCCAAACAACTCAAACAGCCCAAACAGCCCAAACAGCCCAAACAGCATAAGGAACCTACCGCTTCTACCTCCCCTATAGCCCACCCTAAATCTTTTTTTACTAGACGTTAGTCTTTATTAGTGTTTTAGCGGTGAATCGGAGGTTTTATTAGCGTACAGGCGCTTTATTTGGGTTTTAAGGTATTTGTGTGCTAAATTACGCCATATTATCTAAACATCCCGAACATTTCAAGAACTTCACAGGCCTCACACTCGAAGAATTCAACACCCTAAACCAACAAATAACCCAAAAATATGAAACCTACGAACAAAAACGCCTAACCCGAGAGAACCGCAAACGGGCCATAGGCGCAGGCCAGCCCTTCAAACTCAACCTAACCGACAGGTTGCTTCTGATATTTCTCTACTACCGACTATACACCTCCTCCACCCTTCTAGGCTACCTAGTCAATCTCAGCCAAACAAGCGTCCTTAAAAGCATAAGAAAACTAGAACCCCTAGTCAACCAAGTGCAGCCCACCCCTAACAAACAAACCCAAAAACAAACTCGCCTCCAAACCATCTCAGAAGTCGAGGCCATGTTTCCAGGCTTTGCCGCCTTTATAGGCGCCACAGAACAAGAGATCCCCAGACCTAAAAACAAAAAGAAACGTAAAACCCACTACAGCGGCAAAAAGAAAAAACACACCGTAAAAACACAATTGACCGTTAACAAAACGGGGTTAATTGTGTATAAATCGCCCCATGGCGGTTGGTAGTGCCCATGATTATGGGCTCTACAAACATAGCCATCCTAAATTGCCCAAAGCGGTAAAGGTTACGTTTGATTTGGGGTATTTGGGTGTTGGGCGGGATTTTTTGGGGCTTAATTGTGTTTTGCCGTTTAAACGGAAAAATCCGGGTCGGGGCAAAATAGGTGTTAGGGCTGGGCCGCTTAGTTTGGAGCAAAGATTGTTCAACAAGCGGTTGTCGTCTGCGCGGGTGGTTGTGGAGCATACCAATAGCCGGGTGAAAAAGTTCCGGATTTTTGGCGAGGAATTTAGGAACAGGCTTAAAAAGTATGACATTATGACCAATATTGTCTGCGGTGTAGTTAATTTCCGCATATCTGGAACCTTAACAGCCTAAAAACACAAACAAACACACCCAAACCACAGTTAAAAACACCAAAAATAATAAAGACTAAGGTCTACTCATATTTTTTTTGTGGTCTCTCTGAATTTGGTCTTTATTAGACAAGGCTGATTCGCGGCAACAACAAACAAAAGAAGAGGTAGTTTTCGTTTTGCTTTTTCCTAAACAGGCTGTTACCGATGGTTAGGTTTTGGTCGTTATAAGGTGTTGCCGGGTTTGTAGTTGGAGTTGCTGTAGTGCTGGTCGGGTTTCATCGCAGACTTATCAGTAGCAACTGGCGGCTGTTGTTGTTGGGTTGTTGGACTTGTTTTTGGCTACGGGGTTGTTTTTGTTTATGCGTTTCCGAAGCAAAAAAACGATAAGTGACACCAACCACAGATGAGTTAATTTTTTCCTTCTCTTCCTTTTTTGTATGGGCTAAAATTAGGTATTTTTTAGGGGTTTTTCAGGTGTTTTTATTTATATTTTTCGATGTTTTTGTGTAAAGACGGGTACTGTGTGATAAAGTCATCTTAAAGCGCTTGTCCAAGAAGCATCGTGTGAACTTGTTTGTGTATTTACACACTTGTTAGCGGAGTTTATGTCGCTTTTTCTATTGTCAACTGCCTGTTTTTGAGATCTATTTTTACTTTCACTTTTTCGTCTGCTTTGAAGGGAAACGCGCTGTCTCTTGCCACTTCTATAGGGACATAGATAAAGAATTTATCATACTTTTTGCCGCCAGTTGTAGTTGGGCGATTAATCAGTTTGCCAGTTCCCTCTAACATGTTGTGAACCTAAATTGGTAGCATCAACGGGTGCCATGTGTTTTTTCGAGCACCAAAATGGTGCACCTGTTTGGTAGCACAACGCTTAAGAGGGCAGAACAACATAAAACATCAATAAAACGTATGACAGGAGACATTAATGTTGAATAAATCTAAACTAACCCTTACAATCATTTTAACCACCCTTATTGCACTATCAAGTCTAAGTGTTGTGTATGCACAAACTTGGCAAGAAGTAACCACCATAACCGGAGCCGCCAATCAAAAAACCAATTACTTCAATATACCCAACAAAGAAGCCCGATATGAATGGAGCTACACCACCAGCTCACCAACCTATGCCAGCTTTGTTGCTACTCTCTACAAAGAAGACAACATCATCTTTGTGGATATGATGTATGCTCCGTCGGGTCAAACAAGCGGAACGCAATATCTTCATAACCTCTCTCCAGGCAATTATTATCTAGACATCGGTGCGGCGAATTTGGATAGTTACACCATAAAAGTGGAATCTCAGTCAACTGGAAATGCGGCGACACCTAAACCAACCAACAATGATGATGCTGGTTCGTCTGGTGATGTGGATTCTTCTGCAGGGCTTGTGGTTGTGGCTTTTATTGCTGTAATATTTGTTGTGTTAGTTTTTGTGTTTATGCGGCGACGAAATAAAAAACGTTAGTAGCTGGCAATTTTTTTCTCTTTTTTGCTAATTGTTTGTCGTCAAAAGCTATAAATCACAATGACTTGAACCTTCAACAAGTCAATGTTCGCTGAGTGTGTCACTTTTTTTATTTCAAATTTTTTGTTTGTTATATCATTTACATTTGTCATAACAAGTGGGACATTTTTACTTTAGATATTTTGTGTTCCTTTCGTTGGATTTTTGTTTTTCATTAATGTAACTTCTTTCTCTGTTTGTGTTTCTTACTCTCTGGATTTTGGGTTGGGTGACGTAATTGGATGTGTTTTAAGCCATTGGTTAAAGCTTTCTTTGGAGAACCATTCTCTCCACGAATCATAGCAAGCGTTCAATTTTTTATTCTGCTCGTCAACACATAAATCAAAAAACCCTGGGGAACTCATGATTTTATTTTCTATAGCGCTATGGTGGAGCATGTCTTGTATTTCGGAGAGAAACCAAAAAAACCGCAGGTAGAAGATAATTTTATCCTGTGGGTCATTTAAGTGGTGGCGGCAAGCTATTGCTGTCTCAAATATGTGCATAGCACGATGAATGCTGATGTGTTCTGCTTGACTAACTATTGCCTCAGCTTCATCACTTAATTCTAAAACTGCCTCAATTTTAGCAGTATAATCGACCTTTGGATTTGCCTTTTGTTGCTCTTTAACTGTTTGCAGTTGTTGTTTTTGTTCTTCTACAATTTTGTGTGCTACTCTGAATAATTCCTGTTCCTTTTTGTTATTTGTGCCCATATAGGTGTCCTCAGGATCAGGTTTATCGTTTATGACGTTATTTTCTAATACTCTGAGTTTGCGAGTTAGTGCCTTCATTTTTTTGTGTTCTCTTTTGGTTTAGGGATTAAAATGCCGTTGGCTAATTTTTCCTCAAGTTCCTTTACCCTTGTTTCTAACTCTTGATCTGTTAGCCCTTGAAGGATTGCTTGTAGCGCTCGTATTTCTTTACCTGAGAGTGCACTTCTCGCTTTAATGTTGTTGTCTAATTTGGTTCGGGGGTTTGTGCGCTTATCCTCGTGCCAACGTGCTATATCCCAAAGCTTAGTTAAAACATCTGCTCGAGTGAACAAAATTTTTTCCATCAAACAAGTCCGCTCCTCACCCTATTAACTAAAATAACCTCGTTTCGGCTTGTTCTATTTCCACAAACAACGTTTGTATGGTGATGAAACATGTAATATTTACAATATTAGCGCATTATTAAAAAGTTTTTACAAAAAAATATGTATTTATAGATTTTTTTATGTGTTTCATACAGGTCTTAGTTTTTTGAAATTGCTTTGAAAGAAGTGTTTCATGTTTGTTTTAACTGTTTTAGAGTTTTTAGTGACACAGTATTATCGTTAACATTACTTGGGGTGAGTTGGTTGATGAAGATTTTGAGAGTATTTCAAAAAGGATTATGAACAAGGTTCCAAATTTCCTCTCGCGAACCGTTGACGTGAAATCTGGCAAAAAGAAATATAGTTAAGTCAATCATACGCAAGCTTCTTGAACCATACAAGTCCTCCGACGAAACCGCCCACACCAATGCCTTTGCCTAAAATTATTCCGCTCCACCCCATGCGTCTCAGCCTTCGTTTGAACAAGCAGCTCAGACGGAATCAACTCCGCATACGCCTCCCAATTATCTGCAAA
>JAIRQQ010000093.1 GCA_031256395.1 Nitrososphaerota archaeon | reverse complement strand
ATTCTTTAAGTAACACTCTCCTTTTTTTTACTTGTGAGCGTTTATGAGGTATAGTGCCGTGAGCCATATACAATATGGCAAGACTTATTAACTAAACTGAGTAGCGCTACATATCTTGGGGGTTTATAGATGTCACTTGAAACAAGTAAAAAATTAGGTATAGTATCTAGCTTAATCTATGTTATATGTCCCATTATTAGCTCAATTATCTCTGCTCTCTTTATATTCCAATTGTTTACTGCTTTAAGCACCTTTGTCTCTTCTGCTACCAGTTCTGGGTCCATACCAGAGTTGTCCTCGCTTCTTGCATCTGTTTCGGCTCTTTCGTTCGGTTCACAGATTTTAGGTGCTTTCGAATTGGCTGGTTTTGTGCTTTTCTTGGTGACGATGTATCTTTTATCTAAATACTACAATGCATACGGAATTTTCTGGAATATCCTCAAAGCATTCCTAGTAATGCTAGTTACAGTTGTGATTGCTATTATAGCGATTGTTTTAGTGGTTTTTGTTGCGCTGGGTTCTGGTTTGGGATCTAGTACTGCTGGTGTAGGGTTTGGTTTGGGTCTCATTGCGGCTTTGATAGTACTGATAGGTGTGATTTTTGCTGTAGCGATTTACTGTGGTTTTCTCTATAAGCGGGCTTTTGATCTCTTGGCAGACAAATCAGGCGTAGGCGAGTTTAAAACCATGGGTTTACTCTACTTAATTGGCACAATAATACCAATCATTTCTTGGATAGGCTGGATTTTTGCTGCTCTGGGCTACAGTAAACTCAAAGCTACTCCACCGCAACCTGAATCCTATTCGTCTGTTGCTCCACCGCAACCTGAAGCCTCTCAGTCTTCACAGACTGCACAAGCAACAAAAACTTGTGCTAGCTGTGGAGCTGAAAACGTTTTAGATGCAAACTATTGCTGTGTATGCGGTAGTCAAATACCATAACAAGCGGTTTTTATACCCCCGCTTGATTTATGGTTCACAACAATTTTTATATTTGGGGGATGGCTCCATTTTATAGGTAATTTTTATGGCTGTCAAGGTAACAGCAGATTATATTGATTTATTAAACAAAGCCGTAGAACATGAAATAGGCCTCTCAGTCCAATACATTCTTCAACATAGCAAAATGGAAAAACTTATCAAAAAAACAATCCCTGAAAACATTTTACTAAACAAAACCACCTACGACGCAATCGGCCGCTTTCTTCGCGAATTTGCCATACAAGAGATGAAACATGCCGCCGACATTATCGAGCGCATTTACTATCTTGGCGGCAAAGCCCTACCCACCTCAGGCAAAGTCACCATCGGAGACACCATAAGTGAATTTGCTAAAAACGGCATCACAGCAGAAGAACAATCCCTAACCCTTTATCGCCAAATCATAGAAACCGCCGGAAAAATAGGCGACTGGCAAACCCGCATTCTTTTTGAAAAAATCTACACCCAAGAAGAAACCCATCTCTTCAAATTCCAAGAATACCTCAACTTCCAAGACGAACCCAACCAACCAAACAAAATGCCCCTGCCAGAGTGGCAAACCATCTACACAAACGACTACTTTGCTCTGCTCAACAAAGCAGTATCTGCTGAAATCACAGGCATTATCCAATACATCAACCAACATGAAAAAATGGCCTTTCTTGCCCTCCGAGAAAAAAACACTGCCCTTGAAACCGTCACAGAAACAAACAAAGCCGAAATAGTCAGCAACCTGCTTAAACCCATCTTTATGCAAGAAATGGATCATCTAGAAAAAATCAGCGAACGCATCTATCTCCTTGAAGGCGAAGCCGTGGCCAATCCCGATCCTTTGCCGGTGATAGGTGAGACCGCCCAGGATTTTTTGGTATTAGATCACAAACTTGAAAGCGACACCATCCTGCTCTACCGCAAAATCATAGCTAAAGCCCTCGAACTTGGTGACACAACAACTCGGAGACTATTTGAAGATATAATCATTCAAGAAGAAGAACACTTCTGGACATTTGACGACTACGTAAAATAACCTTCTTCTTTTGTTCTTTCTTTGGTTCTTTATATTTTATTATGCTACGGTTGTTTTTGAGAGTCTCAAATAGTGGCTTTTGCTGAGCGGTTATCTGTTAAGAAATGTATTGTCCTACTTTTATGCCGATCCATACCGGAACTAAATCCTGGTCAAGTATTACTATTTGATGAACTGTAGATATGAAAGCAGCTGTTGGTCCATAGTATTCTGAGTATTCAAACTCCATTTCTATAACATAGCAATCAGAAAAATTTACATCGAACCTTAATATTTGTTCATGATACCCTGTTTGATCCTTATAAAACGCATAGGCGTATGGATTCATAAACTCGCCTGTTGTCACAAGTGCGGAATTATCCATATCATAGAAGGCAACCGTATTGTTACGCCAAGGACTTCCGCCCTGATCGTTAACGACGCGAACATGGGCAAGTTTGGTGGCGTTTGTTATGTACTTTAGAGTTACGCCTTCGGGATCTTTTTGGCCCTTTTGATAGTTATATCTTGCTTGATAATACTCTATGATTTCTGGGTCAATAAAGTTGGCATAGGTAGAACAATATGACCCTGAGTGCCTATATGCTTCTGGATCGCTTGATCCCTCAAATCGTTCAACTGACACAATGGCG
>JAIRQQ010000085.1 GCA_031256395.1 Nitrososphaerota archaeon | reverse complement strand
CAGGTGCATATGTACATGCATGCCATTGCCTGCTTCGGCAAAGATGGGTTTTGGCATAAATGTGGCTGTTTTATGTTCTGCAAAGGCTGCATTTTTTACCAAATATTTGGTCATCATTGTTTTATCGGCCATTTCTAGCATTGAGCCCATTTCAACTTCAATTTCTACTTGTCCTGGACCGCCAACTTCGTGATGATGGTACTTTACTAAAATTCCTTGTCGCTCCATCAACATGGAGACCCAAGAGCGAAAACCACTAAGCCTATCCATCGGCATGGCCATATGATATCCGCCCTTCACAGGCATCTTGTAGCCCAAATTCTCGCCATCATTTCCTGTGTTCCAGGCTGCCTGCTCTGTGTCAACAACATATCCTGACCCATTTGGCTCTACATTATAGCTCACATGCTCAAACACATGAAATTCAAACTCGGGTCCAATGCGCATCTCATCTGCAATTCCCAGACTTTTCATGTATTCTTCAGCGCGAACAGCAACGTTTCTGGGATATTGATCAAATCTGCGGTTTTTAGGTAAATCAATAACAAACACATCCCCAATCATGGCCAAGGTGGGAATTTCTGCAAACGCATCCACATAAGCGCTGCTCAAATCCGGCACAAACACCATGTCGCTTTTCTCAACAGGGGCATAACCATAATTTGAACCATCAAACCCAACTCCGTCTTCTAAGATATCATCAGTAAATCGATCAACGGGGATGGTGAGATGTCTCCAGCGCCCCTCTAGGTCAACCATCATAAAGTCAACCATTTGGATTTCATTATCTTTACAGTATCTTCTTGCCTCTTCCATACTAGTAAACATGTTTAATTCTCCAATAACTTATTCTGTTCCACTATGGCATAAAAACTTTGACTGCCTTCCTATACACCACACTATTATCTGCCCCTGTTCTAGCTAACAGCCCCGATCTGCTCTAACACTACAAATGTTGCCAATTAGAACAACAAGCGATGATACAATCTTTGATTATTAACGTAAGGTTGTATGAACTTGTTTCTTTAGCTTACTGCCAAGAATCTTGTTTGGTTTGTTGTTGAAAAGCTTTTATCTTCCCATAGACAAGATTTGGCTGTGTCTGGTAGAGAATTCTTTCAAGACCGTTACAGGCAACTTGGCTGGGAACTCAAAGAGGTTAATCTACGGCAAGCTATCCGCATAAACAACACCAATGCGCGTGGCAAAAACCTCATTGAACGTCTCAACAGCTTAGGGGTGGCTCTTCAAAAAATTTCCTTTCTCCAGTCAGGTTACTGGGTTTTGGACTCCAAAGTCTCAGCAGGTGCGACTGCTGAATACTTGCTGGGTCTCTACTCAATACAAGAAGCAGCTGCTCAAATTCCAGTATCTCTCTTTAGTGATCTGCGGGGTAAAAAGGTGCTTGACTGTGCTGCGGCACCGGGCGGCAAAACTGTACAGTTAGCTGATGTTATGCAAAACTCGGGTGCTATTGTAGCTTTGGATGTGGATAAACGCCGCATAGCGGCCGTGGGAAATCATCTGGAGCGATGCCGCATTACAAACACCGTGGTCTATTTACTAGATGCACGCCAAGTCTCTTCTCTAAATCTGCGCTTTGATCGAATACTTGTGGATGCTCCCTGCTCGGGTAACTTTGCTGGAGACCGTGACTGGTTTAAGAACCGCACCCTAAAAGACATCCAACGCAATGCGGCTCTTCAAAGAGACATACTCACCAAAGCCTCCGAATGCCTAAGCAACCATGGCGAATTAGTCTATTCCACCTGTTCACTTGAACCTGAAGAAAACGAACTAAACATGGATTGGGCAATAAAAAATCTTAATTTGCAACTCCAAGAAACTCATAGTAGTTATGGCCAAAATGGTTTAACAGAGGTATTTGGCAAAAAACTAGATCCCTCAGTCTCAAAATGCCGGCGGATGTGGCCCAATGAAACTCAGGGCTTTTTTGCCGCTAAACTAAAACGGAGCCAACCCCATGACCGCTAAAACCTTAACCAACTTTGTAGCAACATTTGGTGTAGATATCCTCTTAAACCCTGATTTAATCGTAGAAAAAAATGGACGTTTCTATCTGGTCAATACTGCTCTTAGGCCTCTTATGGTTAGACCCGATTTCTTTTATGCTGGGCTTTTTTTGGGCAAAACCAAAGAAGGAAAGTTTTTCCCCAGTTTCCACTTACTCTCGATTTTAGCAAAAGAGCATGCGCAACGCATAGTGGTGGATCGCAAGGCGGCTTGGCTTTTTATCTGCGGTCGGCCTCTTTTTGCAAGTAGTGTGGTGCGTGTGTTTGGTTCAGCTAAGAAAAACACAAACACTTTGGTGATAAATGAATTTGGGGAATGTTTGGGCTTTGGTAGAATTGTGGGTGATTTGAGCGCAAAAACCTCTCGCGATGAGGTTGCGGTGCGTAATGTGTCTGATATTGGCGATTTTTTGCGTCGGGAACGCTAAGTGTTGGTTGGCTGTTGTCTTTTTTGGTTAGTTTTTGATCTTTAACGGTGTAATTATGTACGTTATTTCAATAAATTTTTGATATAGTGGACAGTTATCCATATAAGTGGCCGTTAGGCTTAGATATGTTTAAAGCTGACACTTATAACCATAACATGTGACAACGAGCCTAACACAACCTGCAGGAGATAAAACATGAAACACTTTAAAAATCCCATCTGGCGAGAACAAGTAACCAAAGTAATCCACCAAATCCAAGAAAACGACATAAAATTTGTCAGGCTCCAATTCACCGATATAAACGGATTTCTCAAAAACTTGGCCGTTAGTGCCAAAAACATTGAGGGCATCTTTGAAAACGGCCAATCATTTGACGGCTCCTCCATAACCGGCTATCGCCCCGTCGAAGAATCCGATATGAACCTCTACCCCGACCCCTTCACCTTCGCACTTCTACCCTGGCGACCCAAAGAAAGAGCCTCCGCCCGACTCATCTGTGACGTTTACACGCCTCAAAACAAACGCTTCGAAGGCGACCCACGCTACATCCTAGAGCGCGCCATCGAAAAAGCTGCAAACGCCGGCTACACCTTCATCTGCGCCCCCGAACTAGAATTTTTCATCGTAAAAGAAAGCGAAACAGGCGGCCTACCCACCCCCATCGATCTAGCAGGCTACTTTGACGCCCACCCAGGCGATGTCACCGACGATCTACGCCGAGAAATCGCCGACTACGCCGAAGCATTTGGCATAGACATCGAAATCAGCCACCACGAAGTCGCCCTAGGCCAAAACGAAATCGACTTCAAATACGGCGAAGCCCTCGAAACCGCCGACCGTGCCATAACCCTAAAAATGTGCGGCAAAGTCGTAGCAGCCCGCAACGGCTACATCACCACCTACATGCCCAAACCCTTCCAAGGCATCAACGGCAGCGGCATGCACATACACCAAAGCCTATGGAACAAAGACTACACCCAAAACCTCTTCTACTCCGAAGACACCCAAAACGACTACCTCTCCGAACTCGCACGCAACTATATCGGCGGACAACTAATCCACGGACGCAAAATGGCTGCTATCCTCAACAGCTGGCCCAACAGCTACAAACGCCTCGTCCCCGGATACGAAGCCCCCGTCTACATAGCCTGGGCACACAAAAATCGAAGCCCCCTCATACGAGTCCCCAACTTTGGAGGCCGAAAATCAGCCGCCCGATGCGAAATCCGATGCCCAGATGGCGCAGGCAATCCCTACCTCCAATTCGCAGTACTCCTAGCCGCCGGCTTAGACGGTATTAAAAACAAAACCAACCCCGGCAACCCTGTGGAATTAAACGTCTACCACATGAGCTACGAAGAACGCAAACAAAGAGGCATCATATCGCTACCAGAAAACCTCAAAGAAGCCCTCGACGAACTCGAAACCAGCGAACTGATGCGCGAAACACTAGGCGAAGTCACCTTTGAGAACTTTTTACGCGAAAAACACCGCGAATGGGACCTCTACCGCACCCAAGTCACCGAATGGGAAGTCAACCGCTACATCAAACGCCTCTAACAACCAAAAACAACCCAACACATCCCTTTTCATTTTACGAAACTAACCCTGCACAGTTGCCTAACTATACGTCCCTCTATCAATAGAAAACAGTCTGCCAATAGAGTGGGTTAGCTTTTGATTTTTTCAGCTAACTGCTCAATTGCAATGACGCTTTGTTGACGGTTAGCTAAGTCTTTTAGCATAACTGCCCCCTCTTTGAGCTCTCGCTCACCCACAATGATTGCATAGTCAGCTTTGCGTTTATCTGCATCTTCAAGCGCCTTTGACATTTTTCTGCCCATAACCTCAAACTCTACTGCTACCCCAGCCAAACGAAGTTGCTGAGCAATTTTTAAAGCTTGAGCCTTTAGCGCCTCGGTGATAGAAATTACAGCAACCCTCTTGACTGACTTGTCAATTCGGACTGCATTTTGAGTCTGCAATGCAATAGCAACCCGATCAATCCCATGCGCACAACCCACCGCAGGTGTGGCCTCTCCGCCAAAAACTTCAATCAGCCGATCATAGCGCCCACCACCACCCAACGCAATATCTAGCTGTGGAACATAAATTTCAAAAATCATACCCGTATAGTACTCCAATCCCCTAGCAAATGCCGGATCCACCCTAATTGTTAGATCAGCACTCTCCGCTACAAGCCCCAAAATCTCTGCTAAATTCTCAACTGCCACTTTAGCCTCAGGATACTCAGAAACATAGGCCAGCATCTGATCAACGGTCTCACGCCAATTGTCGCCTTTAATGGCAATTAACCCCTCAAGCATACCTCGACTCTTCTCCGAAGCCACCAACTTTAAAGCGGCCTCATAGTCTTTTTTATCCATCTTTTGCAAAACCGCATTCTGGGTCTTCTCATCCACCTCATCTTGACATAGAATACCGCGAATGACCCCAATATGGCCAACTTTGAACGCATAACCCTCAAGCCCAAGCGAGGCCATCAAACCATTAGTAAGCAACACAATTTCAGCATCTGCCTCAGGCCTAGCCGAACCCATCAACTCAAAATTTGACTGCCAAAACTCACGATAACGTCCCTTCTGTGGCTCATCATAACGATACACCGTACCTGAGGAGAACAACCGAAGCGGCTTAGGCTCATTTCTAAGCGCTGTAGTTACCAAGCGCGCGATGGAGGCAGTAAATTCAGGCCGCAGAGCCACCTGACGCTCACCTAAATCCTTAAAGATAAACATACGCTGACGAATCTCCTCTCCTGATTTGGCAGAAAGTAGCTCAAGAGGTTCCACATGAGGCACTATAACCTCACAAAAACCATAATACTCTGCTATTTGACGCGCTCTACCTATGATAGCTGTGAAGGCTTGAGCCTCATCACCGATAAGATCACGCATTCCCCGAACAGGCTGGAAAGACGCAGGCATACATATCCTCCCCCATACAGAAGCAAGTTATTCATTTAAAGCCTCCCACATCAACAAACCTTCCTCAATAGGCATACGCTCACAATTTCACATTAAATTCACTTGGCGCCTTAGCTAAATACACACGTAAAAACTGCACAACATCACAAAAGTAAACTATTATAGAGAGTTTTGCAAAGGGTCTATAGTCTGCTCGAGTGGTTCTCTTGAGAACTCGATTCTCTATAGAACTATTCGACTTCAACTATCAGGTGAGTATGATGGCACAAAAAAACTCTATCCCAAAAATCTTGGTGTTTTGTCTTCTAACCCTTACTCTTTTGAGCCCAATTTTTCTCCCATCTATCACTGCCCAAAGCAGCATCACTGTGGGAGAGTGGACTATGGATCAGATTAAACCCAGTGACTCAGGCACAATAACCCCTGACAGTACAGGCATTAACCATGGTATATTGGCCGGTGAGGTTGAACCCGAACTTGTCGATGGCAAATATGATAAGGCCCTACAGTTTAACGGCAAAAACACCGTTTATGTTCCCATCAAATTTGTCGTGGGTTTTCCACCGATGTCTCAGCCTATGTATGTGCCGATTTCACAAAACCTTGACATCCAAAAACATGTCCAAATCAGCGCTTGGATCTATGTTCCCAGTCTATATGACGCCACCTATAACCACATAGTCACCAAATGTAACCATCCCGATCAAGCCTGTGATTGGCAAAACACACTCCGCGTCCTTGGCTTATCCATACGCGCAGGCACACCTGAGAACGGGGAACAATATGTGCAGGGCGCTTTGAGCGGATATGTAGAGACTGACAGCGGCGGATTTAATGAAATCGTAACCACTCAGTCTGTTCCCCTTAATCAATGGATCAAAGTGGAATTTCGCCGCGACACTACAGGTATGCACCTCTATCTAAACGGCAACGAACAAACCACAACAGTTCTCCACGGCGTACAAAATCCCAAAGGTAGCATTGTGAATGGAACTGAATACTACTTTGGCCACGACAGCCTCACAACCATCGACAACGTAAAAATCGTTGATCTCTCCCCGCTAAACGTTACCGAGGACGCCTTTGATATTGGTCCTAACATCATGATAGCTATAATCGCTGTTGCGCTCATCTTTGCCATCGCATGGTTGTTGCGCAGAGCCATCCAGCTCTGGATCATCCGCCCCAAAATCTAACTAAACCAAAGGGCGCTAGCTGTGGGTACATTTCTAAAAATGCTCGAGTTACAGCTCCGACAGAGCCTCCTAGGGCAGGGCCTAAAAGGCGAGCCCAACACACCCCTTATTGTTTCCTATGCTGTGACCCGTGCTTGCAATTTGACTTGTATTCACTGTCACGTATCTGCTAGACAAGCTATGCCTGATGAACTCAACCTAAAAGAAGCTAAGATGGCCATTGAGGAAATGCACAGCTTGGGCACCGAAGCCGTAATTTTTAGCGGCGGCGAACCCCTAATACGCAAAGATTTCGTACTCCAACTCATTGAATACTGCACAGATTTAGGCATCATCACAGCCATGCTCTCAAATGGCTTGCTTATGACCCCCCATACTGCATTGCAGCTCCAAGAGGCCGGTTTAAAAGTCGTAGGCATGCCCATCGACTCAGTGGTTCCTGAAAAACATGACTATATCCGCAACCTGCCCGGCACCTTTGAAAAAACGGTACAGGCTATCAAAACCTGTCTTGCGATCGATCTAGAAGTGGTTGTAACCACCATGGCACTAAAAGACACCTACACAGAGATGCCTAAACGTCTCGAGTTTCTCTATGATTTAGGTGTTGATGAAGCCGCCGTTTATGATCTTGTGCCGGTGGGCCGAGGCAAAGATGTGATGGATAATGCCATGACCATGGAACAACGTGTCAACCTTATCCGTTGGTTGCAGAGCCGCCAAGAAGATACCGAAATGACTTTCACCATGTCAGGGGGCACTCCTCTCTACCCTGAAATTGCCTCAGAAATGCACCGCAACCACGGAACCAAAGCCAAAGACCTTCTCATTAAGGAATTTTGGATACACAAAGGCATAGGATGCCACGCAGGAAACATGTACTTCAGTCTTCGACCAAACGGTGATGTCTACCCCTGTACATTTCTACCCCTAAAAGTTGGCAACATCCGTGAACAAAGCCTAACCCAAATCTGGCGCAACGCCCCAGTTTTGAACACCCTGCGACAACGGCATACCCTAAAAGGAAACTGCGGTAGTTGTGAATACCGCGAGAGCTGCGGAGGATGCCGCGGCAGAGCCTATGCCTGCACAGGCGACTACCTAGAAACCGACCCAGTATGCCTCAGAGATCTAATGCGCCAAGAAGGCATTGCACCCACAGATGTAAAACGATTTGGCTGGTGCGTAGGATAACTGAGTATTAACATCAACGGTACATTTAGAAAAAATTGCTGATTCTGCGAGATAGTCTATTCTATTTCTTATCTATTGCGCGTTTGGGGTTTAGCTTGCGATTCAGTGCTACTCCTTCTTTGATGAAGATAAACATCGCCACTAAGGTTATGACCATTAAAAACCAAAAAGTTGTTTCAATCACTAAACTAGTAATAACTAAGCTAAGCAATAGTATTATTACTTCTGCGGCAAATGCGCCTATAAAAAAGAAAGAGTAAAGCAATAATTGGGGCACAAGGTTCTTGCCGACCCACACATGTCCCTCAATAGGTGCTTTCTTTTTAAGGGTATATTGACCGTAGCTGTTTTTCTCTATTAAACCGCTGGCTTCGAGTTTTTGAAGGTGATGGTGCGTAACACTTGTGCTGCTAAGTTCTGCACCTCGCGTCACATCCCTTAACCCTACCGGACCATCTGCGTGAACAATGTAGGCATATACATTTAACGTATTACCTTCCAACTCTTCATTAGCCATTCACAGTTTCTCCTGTTGTCTGTTATTTATGGGTCTATCCGGTGACCATTTATTGGCTCTGGTGCTGTAGTGATGTGGGGGTACTGGGCGGTAATGTGTATGTGTACATTGCATTATTTAGCATAAAGTCTGGTACAGATCCGGAAACGAATCCAAAGTCTGTTTTTGTTAACTCTATACGAGATAGGCCATCGCTGGTGGCTAAAATGGTTGTTATTGATGAGGTTGATGAGTCAATGTTGGTTTGGTGGTGGTAGGTTATAGTCATCACTCGGGTAACTTCGACGTAGAGCGTTTGGGCGTTCCTTAGGTTAGTTAGTGCCTGTGCAGATTTTTTTCCGTTCTCCTCAGATAGAAAAGCACTAACACGTCCCTCGAGATAATCCTCTTGGAAATAGGGATTTCCTTCATAGTTAGTATCTAGACCTGCTATAGAGCTACTGTAAACAGCACTGGTTATGCCTTCAGTGTCCCCGAATACTTCTGTGATGTTGAGTCTGGTTCCGTCTGCAAAGTTAAACAAGTCAGGACCACAGCCTTGGATGGCTGGTCTAAAACCGCTGGGAGATTTTGGATCAAATAAATTTCCAGATAATGCGAGGCAGTAGGTTGTGTTAGCAATAGATGTTTTGTCAGTGTAGATATGGAAGTTAAAGACTTCTATTTTAGCATCTGCACCTTTAAGGTTGACTGCATCAGGAGTGAACGTAAAGTTTACAACTACGTTAACCACATCGCCGCTTACGTCAAATTGGTTTGGGATGACATTGGCGTAGAGTATGTCGGCATCGAACCATGGGTTAGTTTGAGCTGAGGCTGTTCGGGGTGTAAAGTATGCTAGGGGCAGAACTGTTGCCAGTCCGATTGCTAAGGTACATATGCATAGCGCTATCATTCTCTTTTCGATTTTCATTTTAATTTTTCACCAATCCCCTATTTCGCAAAGTAGCCTATATATCTCCTCACCGAACACTTTTTTCCCAAAGTGATCTTTTTAAGAACACCCTTCAAGCGCGTTAGGCATTTACAGAGTAGGTTTATCAACTAATACCGTAAACATACTGTTCATTGATCTGTAAAACTATGTTAACCTAAACTAGGCCTAACTTGTTGCTATGTTTGCCTGTAAAACCAGTGATTTTGCTGTTGAGGCTAATTTTGTTGCCATCAGCAAAATGATATGGGAATCGTTTTCTTAACGTCAGAAAAACGATATCTATACCTAAAACAGCAGAAAAATAGGTTATGGGTTAGGTTAAACTCCCCCGATATTGATGTCTTATCGTTCAAAATGGTTATTCATACAAATAGATTATTGTTTTTGGTCAGGGCCGGTATCCATCAAGAATACAAAGCGCCAAGGTTGCCGCAGTTAAGTCTGCGGTGGTGCCTGGGTTACAGGCGTTTCCACTGGTGCGAAGTTTTTTGTCAAATTCAGCAAGACTTTCTCGGCTCTCGATGGTTTCGATGCCGCCTAATTCTAAGATAGTTTGAGCTTCTTTAGAGATTTCTTGTGCTTTGGGGTTGCCCATTTTACGAGCGACAAATGTATCTGGACGCTCTGAGAGAATTTTTAGGAAAGTATGCACAACTGCGGTGTGGAGTGGTTTGTTTATGAGTTGTTCTCTTAGATAGGGATAGGCTAAATCAAATGTTATAGAATAATTGTTAACCCACTCATAGCAAACATCATCATAGGCAGAGGCGAGTTTAAACACCTCAAACAAGCCCGTGTTCTCTTCTATTAGCCGTTTTTTGGAATCTGCTTTGGTAACATCAAGATCCGGTGCACCGCCCAATCCGCTGGGACAAGCAATATCGATAGCTTCATAGAGGTGAACCGCATCCCACGCCGATGACGCCCTAACCACCAAATCAAGATTTCGCCGCAAAACCGAAAAATCAAAACAAAACCTCTGCTCGGTTGACGTCATACCCGCCGCAACTGAAAGCGGCACAAACAACATCACCGTACCCAAAATAGTGTTTCCACCTCGTTGCCACATTGCAACATCTTCTGAGCAAGTCTTGATTAACTCACCTATACCCAGCCTTTCAAGGTTTAGTTGTCCCTCAGCAACCATAGCTCCCCGAGACGCCGCTTCTTGCAAACTCGGTCCAGCCGCAACAGCGGATGCCAAAAAATGTTCCACCCGAGTTTTCTCAAAGCTGGCAGTGAAACTGACGTTACCGGGTTTTTGCACACTGACTTCAAGCATCATCGCAAGTTGGAGACATTTGGTGATGTGTTGCGCTTTTTGGAGGCGGAGGAGGTCGCTCATTTGTTGCACTCAGAGTAGGACGCCAAAGAAGCTTTATTAAAGTATCCAAAACTTTAGCACAGCAAGGATACACCATGAGGCCCCGTGAAGGAGATTTAATCAAAACCCAAAGCGGCGTAGTTTTCGACGTAAAGGGTACAACGCACCCCCCAGACAAAATTATAGCATTCCCCCGCTTCATACCCTCCGCACAGGGCACAAGAAAAGGTAAAGACCACCTCTACGGCAAAGTCTACAGCCTAGATGAACGATTCAACTATCTACAACAAAACCACCCAGACCTCATTGTTTTTGATAGCGTTTTTGGTGAAATCCTCTGTGAAGTCCCCCTCAACCACATCATTGAGCACTACCAACCCACAGAAAAACTAACTGAGCTAAGACAGGCCAAAACCCTCTCTGTTCTTGAAGAGAAAGCCCTAAACTTGGCTGAGGAATTAAAAAATAATGCCAATATCCCTTGGAGTAGTATAGGTATTTCTGGTTCGATAATGGCTGGCCTAACAACCACCACTTCTGATATCGACCCTATAGTTTATGGCATAGAAAATAGCCGCAAAGTCTACCTTACACTCCAACAACTCCAAAAAACATCCAGTTCGGGGTTTAAGTCCTACACAACAGCTGAGCTCCAAACTCTCTATGACTTTCGCTCCAAAGACACCCATATGAGTTTTAGTGATTTCTCAGTTGTGGAGTCCCGTAAAGCTTTCCAAGGTATGTATCAAGGTGTCGACTACTTTATCCGTTTTATAAAAGAGCCCAATGAAACCTCCCAACAGTACGGTGACA
>JAIRQQ010000069.1 GCA_031256395.1 Nitrososphaerota archaeon | reverse complement strand
GGGCTTTATCGGCAAAGTCGCTGATGATCACCAAGGTAATCTCCAACTAAACTGCTTCACAACCGAGGGCGTTAACACAGATGGCATAATACGCGCCCCTAAAGGCAAAAGCGGCGTCTGTTTGGGCTTTGTCGATAAAAAAGGTGCCCGGGCTCTCTACATAAACCCCGGGGTTAACGATAACATTGAATTCCGTGAGTTGCAAGCAAACTATATCACCAATACTCAATTTCTCCATCTGTCTTCTTTTGTCGGTGATAAATCCTTCCGAACCCAAAAAAAACTCATGAGCTTTCTACCCGATAGTGTCAAAGTCAGCTTTGATCCTGGTGCACTCTATGTTCAAAAGGGTTTATCGGCAATAGAACCCCTGATTCAAAACAGCTATGTTATGATGCCTAACTTGGCTGAGCTTGAGCATCTCACAGGCGAGACTGATGTTCCCAAAGGTGCCGAGTTGCTTTTGCAGATGGGTGTTAAAATCATAGCAGTTAAACTCGGAGCTAAGGGTTGTTATGTAACAAACGGAACCGATAAACGCACTATTGAGCCTTTCAAAGTTCCTGTTGCTGACACAACCGGTGCCGGTGATGCTTTTAATGCAGGTTTTCTCTATGGGTTGATTCACAACAAACCTATCTTTGAATGCGGCCGATTGGGCAATTTTATCGCCTCAAAATGCGTGACAAAAATGGGTGCACGAGATGGATTGGTATATGGAAAAGACCTAGTGGACTCCAAGCACTATCAAATACCCCGAGCATAGTGCTCTTTTTTTGTTCTGTTCTTTTTTTTGATTTGTATTAGTTTTTAACAAAAATTGAGGGGGGTTAGGTTTTGGCTTTTTGGGCGATTTGTACGCCGTAGTCGAAGCATTTTTTGATTTCTTCTTCGGTTGGGACCCATTTTAATTCGATGTTGGGTTCTATGACTTCAAAGCCGGCTTCTTTTGCCATCTTTATCATGTTTCGTGTGGCGCCTCCTCCCCAGCCATATGAGCCAAAGAAGCCCCATAGTTTGCCTTTGGGTTTTAGTCCGGTGATGTAGGTGAGAAACATGCCTACTGAGGGGAACATGCCGTTGTTGAGGGTGGGTGAGCCTACTAGGACTATTTTTGAGTCGGTGATTTCGGTGACTATTTCGGTGTTTTCTGTGCATCGGAGTTTAAACAGTTTGGCTTCAACGCCTTGGCTTGCTATACCCTCTCCGATGGCTCGGGCCATTTTGTTGGTGCTGTCCCACATGGTATCAAAGACTATGGCCACTTTTGGCTTCATGATTTTGCCGGTTGCCCACTCCATGTAGGCGTTGACGATTTTCATGGGGTCTTTGCGCCAGATGATGCCGTGACTGGGGGCGATGATGTCGATGGGTAGTTTCATGTCAATGATTTCTTGGATTTTTTTAACGATAAGTGGTGCGAAGGGGGTGAGAATGTTGCTGTAGTAGGTGATGGCTTCTCGCATTAGAACTACTTGGTCTACTTCATCATCGAAGTGGCCTGAGCTGGCGAGGTGTTGGCCAAAGGCGTCATTGGGCATTAGGATTTTGTCTTCAATTAGGTAGGTGAACATGCTGTCGGGCCAGTGCAGCATTGGGGCCTCAAAGAAGGTGAGTGTTTTTTTGCCTAGGCTGAGTTTGTCGCCGGATTTGACAATTTCAATACGTTCAAATTCTGCTCCGTAGTGTTTGATGAGTTCTTCTTTGCCTCGTGCGGTGGCATAGATTTTGGCGTTTTTAGCGAGTTTAGCTATGATGGGCAGGCCGCTTGAGTGGTCCATCTCTACATGGTTGACTATGATGTAGTCGATTTTTTCAAGTGGGGTTAATTCTGAGATGTGTGTGATTAATTCATTGCAAAATGTTGCTTTTACGGTGTCTATTAGTGCAGTTTTTTCATCTTGTACTAGATAGGCGTTATAGCTACTGCCGCAGGATGTTACATAATCGTGAAAGTCTCGTATGTTCCAGTCGACTACGCCGACCCAGCTGGTTCCCTCTTTAAGACTGATTTTAGTCATTTAGCTCAACTCAAAATTAGTTGAATACACCTCAAGTTAACTCTAAACTCTTATATGACTTTCGCAAGTGCATGTTTGCAGTTTGGATCTGCCGAGAATTTGATGAATATGACTTCTGTTTCTTTTTGGGTTGTTAGTAAATTTATGTGTATGTTTGTTTGTATCCTGTTGATTGTTTTTGATGATTTTTTAAAAAGAGTACTTTAGCTGTGGCTAAAGAGTGTGGTTGTTGTTATTCTATGCGTTTTATTATGTGGTAGCCGTATGTGGTTTTGATTGGGTTTGAGATTTGGCCTTTTTGGAGTTCGAATGCGGCTTTTTCAAATTCTTTAACCATTTTGCCTCTTGTGAAGGTGCCTAGGTCTCCGCCTTTTTTGCCTGATGGGCATAATGAAACCTGTTTGGCGGTGTCACCGAATTTTTCGCCTTTGTCGAGGCGGGTTTTTACTGCGGTGGCTTCTGTTAGGGTTTTGACCAGTATGTGGCAACAGTGGACTTTGATTGACATGACTGTATTTTAGGTGGGTTGACAATATAACTTTTGCTTGTTTTAAGGTGTCTTCCATGAAAATTATGTTTTGCTGTTTACTTGTATGCAGTATGCACAATTGGTTGTTTGTGGAATTTACATAAAAATGTTAAATGTGCTCCATCTGATGGGTTGCCACTTCGAACTTCGAAGTAACAAAGCAGATAGTGTTAAAGCAAAAGTAGCCATACCTGTAACTATGCAAGCTGATAACCCTCTCCTAAACATCGACGAAGAACAAATCCTTGACACAATTACAGCTAAACAAATAGGCAGAATCATAGAGTTTCTTCTAAACATAGAAGAAGACTAACTGTTCTGTTTTATAACCTAAATTTTGCATGTTGTGCTCGGTATTTAGATCTGAGAATATTTACTAAACAAAGTTAACTCTAAATACTATTGCTCAATTTTTCTGTCACATGAGCCCTTCGCTTTTTTTTGGACATAAAAAGCATAATCGCCACAACAACACCCAACACCACAAACACAACACCAACACAAATAATAAGCTCAGAATCTTTCACACCAAAATAATACGCATCACCAAGATAATACACATCACCGCCCCCATTAGAAGCCTTGTTGCCCGAAATTTTGCCCCCACGCAACTCAAAAGTACCCTCCCAGTTACTCACACCACCACCAAACCCCTCACCACCTACAAAACTACTAGGTCCGTGCACGGTATTTTTAGAAATTTTACCCCCCAACATAGTAAAATTACCGGTGTTGAGCACACCCCCACCAGATTTCGCGGTATTACCCGAAATCTCGCCGCCTGACATAGTAAACTCGCCATCTTGGTTAAACACACCACCACCCCAATTGTTAGCTGTATTGCCCGAAATCACACCACCCGACATAGTGAAGGTATCCACACGACTATGCACCCCGCCACCACTAAAGTCAGCCCAGTTATTAGAAATCTCACCACCCGACATAGTAAATTCGCCCTTTCCGTGGTACACACCCCCGCCTCTATCACTAACGGTATTGCCAGAAATCTCACCACCCGACATCACAAAAGAATCTCCCCAGTTGGCCACTCCACCACCATAATAGCGCGCTGTGTTGTTGGTAATTATACCACCCGACATAACAAAAGTACCATCATTGTATACACCACCCCCATTACCACCCTTAGCAGTAGAGAATTGGTTGTCTGAAATCTTGCCGCTATACATGCGAAGTGTGCCCCCGATACCAACATATACCCCACACCCTGCATAGCCATTTTCGTGGGTTACACTAATGCCATCAATACTCAAGACCCCGCCATCCCCAACTGAGATAGTAGCAGAATCAAAAGAGCCAACTATCCCAAAATTTGCAGTCTCTGGCTCACTTACCAGCCTAATATCTTTACCCTTCAAAATCTCAAGCGGAGTTACAATTATAATATCTCTATCAAAAGCAATAACAACAGATACCCCCGATGGCGCATTATTAACAGCCGCCGTAAGTTCTGCTTCATTGCTGACCACGGTATTAGAAGCACCTAACACAAAAGGCGAAACCGCACTAAACATAGAAACCAAACAGGAAAAAACCAACATCACAAACAACAAAGAAACAAAAAACAAAACCTTACTACTACACAAACGCTGACCGTGTAAATTAAACTTAGACTGCCCCTTCACACGCATGCAAATAACCCCTCACAACTACATCTATAAATTCAAAAATAATAATTAACCGCACCAATATATGCATTAACACATCACCTTAAGAGAAAAACCTCAAAGTCACCCCCGAAAACCTGCTCACCCAAGAAGAAATAACCGCTATACTAAAGCCGTCACCAACAAACGTAATCCTGTTATCCTTGTGCTCTTTGAAGCCGTTCTGCGACCAAGCGAACTATTAACCATGTGCGCGTTGGCGGCGTACTTTTCTTTTCAAAGACCAATACTGCCTCATAGCCGCAAACGGCAAAATGGCCTGGTTTAGTGGTTGTTGGTGTTGTTTGTGTTTTCGATGAGTTATTGATTAAAGCATTTTATGTCGATTATTGTCCCATTTGGATGAAAATTGGCATAAAAAACGCTTTTATAACCATTATCTTTGTGCATGCATGAGCCAAATATGCCTAGTTGCAACCCTTGATACTCTGGAGGGGTATGCGCCTGGATAGATACGCTCACGCTGTCTATCTCTGGAGCTACCCCTGTTTTGTTTTGGTAAGCTTCTATAGCGTGATCGTAATACCACTGAAGCCCTAAATTATCAATTTGCTCAAGATCCTTAGCATGTGTTTGTTGGCGAGGATACATTTGAGCAAAAGAAGACTTCCCCCAGCCACTAACTGATGCCTGATAAGGTTTACCACTAAACGTGTTGGAACTAATGCTAACGTGAACATTAGCTGATACAAAATAAAAAGACAAACCAACAGAGTTGTCCATTAAAACTATGTTTTCAATACTAATTTCGCCAGGATATTCCAACATAAGAAGCCTAAATGCCGGCGTACTTTTTGCACTTTGAACTAATTCTGTTAGAGAGACATTAAATTCGTCTGTGTAGAAAGGGATATCATTAGGCTGTGAAGAGTCAAACGTTGGAGGATAACCCATATTGTGTAGCATATAGCCCTCGACTGCTGAAAAACTTATAGCAAAAATCGACACAACAACAAGTACATACTTAATTGTTCGCCGAAGTGAACTATTTGACACTAACCAAACAACGACACTGGCGGCAATTAAGCCAATTGATACTAGTTTTATCCAAGAAATATTGTAAGGCTGTATAGTAAACATTAAGAACAAAGCGGCAGCTACTAATATAATTATAAGTGCATTTTTATCGTGTACATATTTATCATTTGATGTCATGCGGTTTGGCTCGTTCTTTGTACCTTTTTGAATAGGTCATGCCTTATTTGTGCTTCCATTCTTTTTTAAGAATTGTATGCATAAGCAAGGTTGTCATCCATTTGCCTTTGCAATATTGTATTTTCTCTAAAGTGCTTTATAGTTCATGCTAACTGTTTCAATAATATGGATATGCTGTGGTTACTAGATTACCGAAGACAAAGAAACCAAAACCAATTAAGCAACAGGGCTATTTCAGCAGTAATCCTTGACCCAAAACTTTTGATTTAAACAGGTGAGTCCAACTTTCGGAACTTGACTTAAGATGATGGAGAGATTTGGTTGTGGTTGAGATTTGCTCTCTGTGGTTTGTTTCTGTTTGCCAATAGTTGCCCAATTAGTTGTTAGTGTCTAATTGAGTTGATCTTTGTGTTGTTGGTTGTTAATTTTTTGAAAAATGAGTTTAATAAAAGGGAAATTCTGTTAGGTAGCGAGATTTTTGCTTACTCGATTACCTGAATGGCACCTTCAGGACATTGTGCTTCGCAGGCTCTGCAAACTAAGCATTCGCTTTCTTTGCTAGCCACACATTTGCCGTCTTTGAGTTCATAAACGCCGACGGGGCATGTGTTTGCACAAGTTTCGCATCCAGTGCATTTAGGATCGACAACGATTTTCACCATTTTGTCTTACCTCCACTGATATTTCTTCAAAAGTCTATCTGTAAAATAAAAGGTTTTAGGTTGATCACCGAATTTTTTCACGTAGCCTCTGCAGAATTCCCTTGATCGCTACTTCTGCTTTATCATAGACCTTCTGATGATCCATCATGGATTGCTTGTAATTCTCACGCGCAATCTCACCTTTATCATAGAGCACCGCAAGATTCTCCATACTCTTCTCAGCTTCTGCCATATCTGCTTCCGCTAAATCTATTTGTATAACCCAATCCGCATAGATGCCGCCGGCACGTTTCCATAGTGCCTTTTTCCGATCTATATTGCGTGTTATACCCTCAATGTGAGTTTCTACAGTCTTCTTTTGTAGCTTGTATTGCTGTCTTTGTATCTTGCCTTTCTGGGCCTTTGCATCAAGCGACCGCAGCTCTGCTTTTAGATGTTTTTTAGACTCATAGGTCTCTATGAAATCTTTGATATTTTCCTGTGTTATCTGCTGTGGCGTTTGCTGCTGATCTGGGTTTATTTCCCCCTCTAATAGTTGTGAACTCGCTGCAATCCTGCCTGCCCGATTCTCATAGGTCTCCTCTCTGGATTTGTAAATCCGATAACCAAAAATGCCCACACAACCAATAACAGCGCCAAATACTGCCCAAAATGTGGCTCTAAGTGAAACCCATACTGGATTATAATTATACGCTAAACCAACACTGCTTTGTTGATGTGTGAGATAATCAACATAGCTCACATCCTCCGCATTTATGGTAAGTATGTCTTGGTAGGTATTGCGTGTCAAAGTGGCTGACGTATCCAGCGCAGTTATCTGAGGCAAAACAAGTGTTGCCCCCTCAGGAAAACTAAAAACAGCTGTTGCCTGCTCAACAAGATACTGAAAGTCTGGAAAAACTTTGAAATCCCTAAGCACATAATCGGCGTTTTGTAGTTCCGCACCCGGCAAACTATACTGTACCGTTAAACTCATTTTTTGACCCTGATTCACCAATGCTCCAAAAACTACACTAACCAAGAGCCTGTCCGAGTTTTCTGTTAGTTTAAACTGTAGCGGTTCTTCAGTTTGATCTCTAACAACCACATTTGTTGCCTCACGTGGCAAACTCAGAACAAAAGCACCCAGAGGTGCAACCGCTTTATTTGTTATCCGATAAGTATCCTCTACCGCGACATTGCCTTTGGCATCAATGGTTATCCTGTGATCTAGACTGTTTACAGATGCTATCTGAAGCGTCCCCACCGGCAATGTGACATTGGCTTGTGCTATTGAATAGGTATAGGCTGGCAAATCAGTTCTAACATAGCCGCTGCTTTTCTGTACTCCATCTGCTTTGTTTATGCTAATAGATGTGGGCCTGTTGGAAAACGTAATGTTGACGTTACAGGTTTTAACATTCTGGGTTAAGCTTGGATAGGCTGGAAAATCCACATTGTAGCCGCCGCTTTCAGTCTCGCTAACTAACTGATTAGACAACACAAATGCCACCGTAAAAACGGCTGGACTAACACCCTCAAAGTTAACCTCTATACCGTAGAACCCATTGCGATCATCCAGTGGCACCCCGCGTTTGATGCTATACTCCTGTGTTTCATCGTATGCTATAACTTTTAGAATCTCTGCACTATATTTGTAGGGCACCCCAATCATAAACCCGTTTGATATCTGCCCCGAAACATGTATAGTGTCAAAAATAACCACATTGCCCGAATACATAACCTGCACTTGATGATCAACCTGTGTGACACTGTAGCTATTGGTTTGTGCAGAAGCCCCGCTAAGAGCGGATACTGTTGAGAGAACGATTAATCCGATGAAAACGATTGTCAACAAAGATCCTGCAGATTGCTTCAAGAGATTCACCAAACTGGTTGTTCTATGTTAACCCCCCTGGTTTATTTACCTTTATCGAAACGAGCCCGCCAATTGGATGAACATAAAAATAAAACAACAAGCCGCCTTGCGCTATATTGCTTAATAAAACTGGGTCTGGATTGATTTTAGTAGCGGGGAGTAGATTTGAACTACTGATCTCTGGGTTATGAGCCCAGCGGGTTGATCCTGGCTACCCCACCCCGCTATGTTTCTGTCCCCAAAAATGGGTTCGGTGTAACTATTAGAAGATGTCAGATATTAATAGTTTCTTTTTTTCTTTTTCTTTTCCAGTTCCAGCAAAAGGATTTTAGAGGCGGTGTCTTTCCCTAAGGCTAGATGGCTACAATGGACACGCCGTATTTACGTAAACTCTCAGATCCTCCACTTGACAATCCTATCTTCATACAGGGGCTACCAGGTTTTGGAAACGTCGGTAGAATCGCTGCTCACTTTCTCATCAAATTTTGTGATGCCAAACCCTTTGCCGAATTGTACTCCCCATCCTTTCCTGATTATATCTCCATAACCTCCAAGGGCATCGCACATCTGCCCCGCTATGAATTCTACTATGCTCCTATGGAGAAAAACACTCTAGTTATTATGACTGGGGAAATTCAACCCAGCTTTGATGATGTCGTTGCCCACTATGAGGTCTGCGATTATGTGGTTGATTTTGCAGAAAAACTCGGCTGTCACTTCATGGTCACCATGGGCGGTGTCCCCATCACAGAGGACAAAACCCAGGTCTATATTGCTGCCACCTCCCCAAGACTCGCAACTGAGTTCATGGAAAAGGGCGGGGTTATCTACAGTAAAGGCCGAATTGTCGGCGGCACAGGCCTAACCTTGGCTTTGGCCAAGGAACGTAAAATCGACGGCGTCAGTTTACTTGGAACAACCTTAGGTTTTAAGGCTGATAAGAACGCTGGATTTTCAGTTTTCAAGTTTTTAATGAAAGCTTTAGGAAAAGAGATAAAAGAAGGTTTAGCTGAGAACAATCAAATTGAAGAGTCATAAGTTGGGTGCAGTGCATGTCTGAACGTAGAGAAGAAATTCAAGTTAGTGGTATGGAATCAAAATTCAACAAAATAGTCTTGACCATCCTTGCAATGTTGTTAATCTTCGTCGGACCAACCTACATACCATACCTAATGTCTGATATATTACACATAAACTACTTTGCATCCATAGGTATTGGTGCCGCTCTATTCATCGCGGGCTTAGGCATGCTGATCTATCTTATCCGCAAAAAAGTCATAACCTAACCCCAATTTTTGCCTCAGATACCCTAGAGTGCATCATCAATCAGCTTTTTAGATTCTTCATCGGCACCAAAGAAGATAAAACCTATTTAATTAATCATTCTTCTACACCTCTGCCTTCAGAAGCTAAAATTCCACCCAAACCACCCAAATCCTCCAAGACAAGCATAGACCCGCTTTTACAGGCCATCTGTTGCTTGTGTTTAGCTGTTTGTTTTCTCAAGAAGAAGAGAAGGGTGTTAGAGTAGGAAGGGTAACACAATGGTTGCTATAATCAAAGTTGCGCAGATAGCTGTTAGGCCCAATGTTATCCACCGGATTGTTCTTCCGCTTAATCTGTTGCCGGCAAAGCGTTTGAGCAGTATGTCTACAATTCTGCCGCCGTCCATGGGATAGATGGGCAACGCATTAAATATGGCCAAGTTTAGATTGACAAACCACAGCCAAAACAATGTGTTTGCAAGAATTACCCATACCGGTCCCAGATTATGAGTATAGAACGGTGCCAGAAAATCAGAGTACGGCACCAACCCTGAAGCAAGCGTAGGGGGAACCATATACATTGAGAGCCTATCTATGGAAAAGGTCCGATAATTCTCAAGCCGTAGCTCGGTCTGTAAATCATAGGTAGTTATTCCCATGATTGTACGGTTATCTTCTGAAATTGTGAGGGTAATGTTGGTTACATACGATTGTTGCCAGCTATCCCCCCGAATCACCTCTACCCCTACTGTGTCTCCTGGGGTTTTACTGCTCATTATTGTCTGTAGCTCTGTGGCGTTATTAACTGGCATGTTATCAATTGAGACAAAGATATCTCCAGGCATAAGCCCTGCCATCTCTGCGGGCATCCCCTCTGCAACAGTGTTAACATATACTCCATTGACTGCTGGACTTACGCCGCTCACTAAAACCAAGAGCAACAACAGACAGGTTACACCAAAAATAATGTTCCCACCCACTCCAGCCGCCATCACTTTGAGCGAAGGCCTGGCTCTTGCTTTCTTTACCTGCGCCTCATCCACATCAACAAATGCCCCGATGGGAACAAACAAAAAGAACAAAAGCCCGCTTGATTTAACATTAAAACCTACGTTACGAGCAATAATACCATGCCCACCTTCATGAATCACAACCGCAACTACGATGGCAATCCAGCCATAAACAATAGGCAACATAGGGTTAATCCCTGGTAGCATCAAAATCGCTTGGGGGCCCATTTCGCGTGAAATTTCGCCAAGAGCTGGGTTATTTATCAGCGCAATAAGGCTGTTAACTATGAGATAGAGCGCTACACCGGCTACAAACGGTACCAACACCAACAAAAGCCATGAAATGTAGTGTGAAGCCCGCATCGACCCTAATCGGTCGAAAATTTTTGAGAAGCGTTTTGTTCGAATGATAATTAGCGGGAACTGTATGGCGACTCGTTTCTCTTCGGTCTGTTCTTCGGGTGTTTGAGTCTCTTGGGTATCTATTTCGGGCTGTTCGGTCAATATAGAACGCTCATCAATCAAACGTATCTAGCGCACATAAACGTTTGTTTATATCGTCCGAAAAGAAGTTGCCCTTTTGTTGGGCTAAAAACCTATCGATATTAAAAGAAGAAAATATGTTGGGTTTTATTGTTTGCCGAGGTTAAATTCTTCGTGGATTGTTTGTACGACAGCGGTGCCATCTTTTTCTTTAACGACAAAGCTGATGTTTAGCTCTGAGCTGCCCTGGGCTATCATGCGAATGTTTATGCCTTTTTTAGCAACGGCACTGAAAATTTTTGAAGCAACCCCCAGCGCGCCTTTCATGTTAGCGCCTATGGTTGCTATAACTGCAACATCGTCTTCTGCGGTGACTTCACTGATTATGCCTCCATGTTCCTGCAGTGCTATTTCCAGATTGCTTATGGCTCTGCCCAATAGGTCTCGTTTTATTATCATCGATATGTTGGCTTCTGAGGCTGCGGCTGATATCATCATGACATTAATACCGTTTTTGCCCAATACATCAAAGACCTTGGCATAACTGCCCGGCGCACCCACCATGGCGGCGCCATATACGTTTAGCATAGCTACATCTTTTAACATGGCAACAGCTTTGGTGACTTCTTTTGCGTCTGCTTGGGGTTCTTTGGTGATAAGGGTACCCGAGTTTTCGGGATTGTTAGTGTTACGAATTCTCACCGGTACGTTTGCTTTGCTTACCGGTCCAAGTGCTCTTGGATGCATGGCTTTGGCACCAAAGATTGCCATCTCGGTGGCTTCTTTGTAGCTAAGCTGGGATAGCATCTTGGCTGTTGGAACGATTTTGGGGTCTGTGGTCATTATACCATCGACATCGGTCCATATCCAGACTTCGTCTGCTTGCAGTGCGACACCTAGTATAGTTGAGGTGTAGTCTGAGCCGCCGCGTCCCACTGTTGTGACTATGCCGTCTTGATTGGCGGCAATAAATCCGGTGACAACAGGGATTATGTTTCTCTCAAGGAGTGGTTCGAGGCGTTCTCGGACTAGATGAGTTGTGTAGTTCATAAGTGGGTCTGCGTCGCCAAAGTTGCTATCGGTGACTATACCTGCGTCTTTACCTGTGAACCACTGTGTTTGGGTACTGTGATCTTTTATGGCTCCCCAAACAATTGGTGCGGATAGTCTTTCTCCAAAGGACATAACGTAGTCTTTTGATTTGGGTGTTAATTCTCCGATATAGCAGATACCAATTAGGATTTTTTCGAGTTCTGCTATGTTTTTCTCGGTGATTTCTATGACTTCTTTTTGGATTATCTCACTTGTGATGGCTTCTTTTATGGCGTCGGTGTGCTTTGCTAGCAGAGTTTTGGTGAATGTTTGGATGTATTTCTCATCGCTTTTTTGTGCGCGGAAGCTTGTTTCAATAAGGCTGTTTGTGACGCCTGCTAGGGCTGAGACAACCACAGCTATTTTGTTGTTTTCTTTGGCGTACTTTGTGACTAAACCGGCTACATGGCGAATGTTTACACCTGAACCGACGCTTGTGCCGCCGAACTTCATGACTAGCTTCATTTGTAGGACTCCGAGTTGCTATTTAGCATTCGATTAGCTAACTTATGTTTTATGTCTAGGAGGTCTCTTAAAACTGCTCCTGCAGTCTCAATACTGCCTGCTCCTCTGCCCACCAGAGTTTGCTCTCCGGCGTACTCGGTTGAGAAGGTTACTGCGTTTAGCACTCCGCTGACACAGAGCGGGTGGGTTTTTGCGATTTCGGTGGGTTTGACGGTGGGTTTGTTATCATCAATAGAGCCGATAAGTTTGATGGTGTTGCCCCGCTTGGCGGCTTCGGTGAGTGTTTGGAGTGTTATATCGCGGATGCCTGTTCGGTCCACGTCTTTTAGTGTGATTTTTTTGCCCATAATCCAGTTTGAGAGAATAACTACTTTGCAGGCGGTGTCAAATCCATCAATATCCATTGAGGGTTCGCGTTCGGCATATCCTAGTTTTTGGGCGCTTGCTAGGGCGTCTTGGAAGCCGACTTGGTTTTGGCTCATCTCTGTTAGGATATAGTTTGTTGTGCCGTTAAATATGCCTCGTATGGCTTTGATTCTATCTCCTGCTAGGCAGCGTTTGGCAAATTCTAACATAGGGGTTCCGCCGCCTACGGTGCCGCTGAAGCGTAAATACACATTGTTGTACTCCGCAAGCTCGGTGAGTGCTGGCATTGCTAAGGCTAGGGGGCCTTTGTTTGTGGTGACTACGTGTTTGCCTGTTTTGAAGGCTTTTGTAATATGTGAGATTGCGGGTTCGGCGGTTTGGATGTTTACGGGGGTGACTTCTACGACAACTTCGGCTTCCACGGATTCGATGACTTCGAGTGCGTTTATGCCGGGGTTGCCAAATTCGGGGTCTGCTGATATGGGGTAGCCTTTTTGTTTGATGGCTTCGAGTTTTTCGGGGCTTAGGCCTCGGGGGTTTATGACTGCGCCGTCAATGTCTGCGATGGCTACGATTTTTGGGTTAAATCCATAGTCTTTTACTTTTTCAGCGTATTTTTGTGCTAGAATTGTTGTTACGCCTTTGCCAACAACGCCATAACCAACTAGGATAATTCTCATTTTATTTTATCACCTTGCTAGGATTGCTTTTTTTAGGCCCAGTGCTGCCTCTATGGCGGCTATATCTGCTTCAACTTCGATGGGTTTTTCGCTTTGTTTGATGGCGGTATCGGGGTCTTTTAGGCCGTGTCCGGTTGTTATGCAGACTACTTTTTCGTCTTTTGTTATGATGCCTTTTTTGATTAGTTTTTTGAGTCCGGCAATTGAGGAGGCTGAGGCGGGTTCTACAAAGATGCCCTCGATGCGTGCTAATATTTTTTGTGCGTCGAGGATTTCGTCGTCGGTGACGGTTTCGGCGGTGCCTTTTGATTCGCGGATGGCATTGACTGCTTTTTTCCAGCTTACTGGTGCGCCTATGCGTATGGCGGTTGCTATGGTTTCGGGGTTTTCAACAGGGATGATTTGGTTGCTGTTTGTTTGGATGGCTTGTGCGATTGGGGCGGATCCTTGGGCTTGGATGCCTGTCATTTTGGGGAGTTTTTTAATTAGGCCGAGTTGGTAGAATTCTGTGAGTCCTTTCCAGACGGCGCTTATGTTGCCTGCATTGCCCACTGGGATGACGATGCGATCGGGGGCTTCATAGTCTAGTTGCTCGCAGATTTCATATCCAAGGGATTTTTGGCCCTCGACGCGGAAGGGGTTGATTGAGTTGAGCAGGTAGATGTCTTTGTGTTTTTCTGAGAGTTTGAAGACAAATTCTAGGGCTTCGTCAAAGTTTCCTTTGACTTGTAACACTTTTGCGCCATGGATCATGGCTTGGCTGAGTTTGCCATAGGCGATTTTGCCTGCGGGTATAAGCACAGTGCATTTGATGCCTGCGCGGGCGGCGTATGCGGCTAGGCTTGCTGAGGTGTTGCCGGTGGAGGCGCAAATTACATGGCGTGCGCCTAGCTCCACAGCTTTAGTTACGCCCACAGTCATGCCGCGGTCTTTGAAGCTGCCGGTGGGGTTTTCGCCTTCGTTTTTAATGTAGAGGTTTTGGATGCCTAACTCGGTACCTAAGTGTTCGGAGTGGTGCAGACCTGTGCCGCCCTCGCCTAGGGTGATTAGTCGGGTGGTTTCGTGAATGGGCATAAAGGGTCGGTAACGCCACACTGAGAGGGGTTTGGTTTTCCACTCGGTGGTTTTTGCGTTTTCTGCTAATTCGTTTGGGTCAAATTTGATTTCGAGGATATCTCCGCATTTTTTGCAGAAATAGATCACTTCTTCTGTACCGTAGATGGTTTTGCAGTTTATGCATTCCTGATGGGCCATATCTCTCTATCTTCTTAGTAGCTTTCTGAGAGTAAAAATTAGACGGCTAGCATATTAATAATTTTGGTGCTTTACTGATTTCTTAGCCTATCAAGTTTGATAAAACCTCATAGGTTTTTAGGCTGTCTTTTTTCTCAACCACCAAAATAGTCTCGGTCCAGCAGGAGATGAATTCTACGATGTTGACATTTTGTTCTGCAAGCAAAGTTGCCAAAAATGCGACAACTCCGGGTGTTGCTTCTAGTTCTTCGGGTGAGTGTACCACAATCATGGTACAGTTTTCATGTTTAACCAAGGCGTTTATGCGCTCGGGTAAGTCACTTCGATCCATCAGATAAACAAATTTATCCAGTAGGTCTACTTTCATGCCCTGTTCTGAGTTGAGTTCTTTGGATGTTATAATGACTGATTTGCAGTCAAAAACTGCTATGCCGCTGCGTTTGAGGAGTTGGAGGACTTTTTCTTCTCTTTTTTGTCTATGTTTTTGCAGGTCCTCACTATAGCGGCGAAGCGCTGCTTTTATGGCGCTGGTATCGCTGGTTTTAAGATCTGTCTGCAGCTGACGTGAGAGTTCACTTAGGTTTACAATGCCCTTTTCGAGAGCTTCAAGTAAGTAGGGTTTATTGCGTAGGTGATTTCGAACTTCTTGAGCAGTTGTCATTGTGCTTTGCTGTACCAAATGGAACATTTAAAGCTTGTTTAGCAACCGACTGAACCATTATGCTACGTTCCACTCAAATAACCCAAAAATCAACCACACTAACTAACACAACTTTGATTCACATACACACCCTGCCCAAGTGGTTCTATCCATCTTAGACTGCGCAAGAACGAAGATCTATGATAGAAAAGAAAAATTAGACTCAACCTCTCACACTTAAAAACCGACTGTTTCATAATTAACAACGTTAAACGATTGGAAAGGCCTAAAAAACGGCCCAAAACATCAACTTTAAAGTTCAACAGATGGTAGCGTTTTTATTTCACCGTTTATGTAGCGGCCTATTAAAGAACCAATCCGACCACCCTGATCCCAGACCGGTAGCGTTTCGACAGCAACACACAAATCTTTTGAAATATCAGCATCTGGCCCAAACAAACGCCTAGCCCCACTAACACCACAAACACCACCAACGCCGCACGTCAGGCAAGCCACGTTGCCGCCAATGTGAAACTGCGCCACATGATTAAACTTCTCCATCTGCATAACAACAGCCAAACTCGAAAGCACACTCTGAGCAGTTGACACCTCTATGCTTGATACAACGGTCACAGCAATTCTACCCTGATTTAAACTATGCAAATGCCTCATCGACCACAGCCTTTCAATAAATGCCTTTGTATACCCATCTATCATCCGGTACGGCGCATATCCACCGATAACAACAGCTTTAGATAACGATAACTTTTTGGCAAGTTCAGGAAAATCATCATTAACCTTGCAGACATTGTCTTTGACACAAGCCTTACATGCCAAACAAGGTCTCACTGTAATGGCACTTAATTTGACAAACTCATAACTCAGCCCACTGGACTTTAATATATGCATAATAAACCTGTCAGTATTACTGTTTGGTATAGGACTTCCAGATATACCAATTATTTCTTTATCCATTTTCTACTCTTCCCTTCTCAGAACTTTCCTATATTAGATCACTTGACCAGATAAATAAATTTTCAACAGTTGATAAAAAAGAAACTTGGTTCCTAAGCAGTTGATTTGATGTATACATTTAGCTCTTAGTAAGCATTTATATCAGAGTTGTACTGGACTTGTTGTGTTTGTAAAATGAGAATCAATCTCATTTATGTACAGTTAGAACTAAACAGACGCTATTTTTCTTTTCTAAAGGTAATCAATATAGCACTACGTATGCCGCCAACATTTGCCATATAAGAATACGTAACAAACTCCCAACCCTCTTCAGTCCGCTTGTTAATCAAATCATCAAGACGAGCCACATCTGCCTCATTAGCACTATCATTAACCCACTTCATAGCTGTTACTAAAACCTCACTTTTATACACAAACATCAACATCACCTTTACTAGTTAAAATCGTCTTACGCATAATAAGCTTACTTCCAAATATACCGATTATTTCTTTGCTCATATGCATTCTTCCTTTTGGAATTGCTTATATTATGTCATAATGTACAAGCACAAGCATATAGATTTCAAACTGCAAAGTTGTGTAGTGCGAAACAACGGTGTATTACCGGTTGTAGTATGTATAAATACCTGACAAACTAAACTGACCCGAGTCACCCTCATGCGCTACAAACAAGGACAAGACAACAAACAACAAAGCCTAATCCCCAAAGCCTAGACCAATACATACCCCAAAACAACATATGCCGAGTAATACCTGCCTACACCAAAAATCTGAACAGGACAACTAGGATACAAATACGCAAAACCCAACCCAACCGGCAACCGACCCTACGACCCCAAAATGCTCCTAAATTTGTACATCTATGGGTATCTTCACCGTGTCCGCTCCTCAAGATGTCTCCAAGCCGAAATAACTGTTGTTTTTACTTTTTCTATTGTCTTATGGGTAATTTTTTGGGTGAACCTGAAAAGACCTGTAAATTTAACTAAAAACTCGCTTTCGCACACGGAAAAATATCTTCGTTTTTGCGCAGTCTGATCTGTCAAATATTTTGTTGCAAAATACCACACTACACCGATAGAGATTCTAACTAACGGTTGAAAAGTTGCTTTCTCTTTTTTAGCCATTTGTAAGGTTACGCTCCAAATTTCTGGTCATTTAGAGTGGAGAGTTGAGTGATTCTGGTCATACTTTTCTAAACTACCTGTTTTTCTTGTGCAAAAGTATTAATACGGCCGTAAAAATTTTTACCAAAGGGAAATCAATATGGCACAACAAAAAATTATTATAATCGGTGCGGCTGGACGCGATTTTCATAATTTTAACACCTTTTTTCGGAATAATCCAGATTATAAGGTAGTAGCGTTTACTGCCGCCCAAATCCCAGACATAGCAAATCGTAAATATCCCGCAGAACTCGCTGGGAGTCTCTACCCTGAGGGTATACCTATCTATGCCCAAGATGACCTTCAGAGACTTATCAAAGAGCTCGATGCTGATGAATGTGTCTTTTCATACAGTGATGTTCCATACTCTGTGGTTATGAGTATAGGCGCTCAAGTGAATGCTGCGGGTGCAGATTTCTCTATGATGGGTCCCAAACATACCATGCTCAAAAGTACCAAACCTGTCATCGCAGTAGGTGCAGTTCGTACTGGCTGCGGCAAAAGCCAAACTTCTAGACGCATAACTGAGGTACTTATGGCTCATGGCTTAAAAGTAATCGCTGTTCGCCACCCCATGCCTTATGGCGATTTAGTTGCACAAAAAGTACAACGCTTTGCCAGCATTGCGGATCTAAAAAAACACAACTGCACCATCGAAGAGATGGAAGAATACGAACCCCACATCTCCCGAGGAAATGTAATTTATGCAGGTGTGGACTATGAGGCAATTTTGCGCGCCGCAGAAAACGACCCAAATGGCTGTGATGTTATTCTCTGGGATGGCGGCAACAACGACTTTCCCTTCTTCCGACCTGATTTAATGGTCGCAGTAGTCGATCCCCTCAGACCCGGCCATGAACTATCCTACTATCCCGGCGAAGTAACCCTGCGCTTAGCTGATGTAGTAGTAATCAACAAAATCGACAGCGCTGACTTTGATAGCATACTCTCAGTTCGAAGCAATATTGAACGTGTGAACCCCAAAGCCACCGTAGTAGATGCTGCATCCACCATAAGCGTCGATAAACCCGAGGTTATCAAAGGCAAACGCGTGCTAGTCATCGAAGACGGCCCAACTCTAACCCATGGTGAGATGAAAATCGGTGCAGGCATTGTGGCCGCCCGCCGCTTTGGCGCCGCTGAAATCATCGATCCCCGACCCTATGCAGTTGGCAGACTAGCTGAAACATACCGCATCTACCCAAACATCGGCAAATTACTCCCCGCTATGGGCTATGGCGAACAACAAATGAACGACCTAGCAGCCACCATCGAGCGAACCGAATGCGACTCTGTAGTCATCGCCACACCAATCGACTTGGCACGCATCATAAAAATCAACAAACCCACCACACGCGTAACCTACAACCTCCAAGAAATCGGCAATCCAAACATGGAAAACGTCTTAGCCAAGTTTATAAAAAAAATCAAAAACTAAACCAACCACACATCACAGACCGGTACAACCTACCGGTTATGTGACATGTGAACCACTTTTTCCTCCCAAATAACCTATTTGCTGGTTGTACAACACTTTTTGATTTTGTGCAAGCTCACCAAACCGATAGATCAACAAGTTTGATTTTGCATCACATGTCTCTGATAGGTATGTATGTGGTGTGTTTTTGTTCTCTGCGGGATTTAGCTGTTTTGGAGTGTGTTGATTGAACAAACAAGCTGTTAGGATGTACGATTCAACAATATTTTTGAAGGTTGTCTATATAGTAAATGTACTGGATTTGAATTTGTGGTTAGAGCTAGACCTAGTTGCATGCACAAATTTGCACAAATTAATCGAAACATATAAAGTGCAAGATGGGCCTTCCCCCGCGGAAGTCAAAAGAGCACTCGATGCAAGACTCAAAACATGCGCTGAAACAGTCATCGAAAACTCAAAGACGCTAGCAGCCGTTGAGATCACGCTAAACAGTGCCATCATGGGTTGCTCTCTTTACTCTCAATAAACCGTAAGACTTAAAAATTCAAACTGGATGGTGAAATAGGGCTTTGACTCCTCAATATAGTACGCTCAACAATAATATAAAAAACAAAAAAGCGGTTCTGCTTCTCGAAGACGGTACGTTATTCACCGGGAAAGGATTTGGTTCAACAACAAAAGCCTCAGGCGAAGTAGTTTTCTCCACCCAGATGGTGGGGTACCCTGAAGCATTAACCGATCCGTCCTATAAGGGGCAAATCTTAACTTTTACATACCCAATGGTCGGCAACTATGGCGTTCCCGACAAAAAAATCGATATGGGCTTGCCGCTCTATTTCGAATCTGACCGAATTCAAACCCAAGGCATAGTCATTCACGAACTCTGCCATGAACCCTTCCACTGGGCATCCACCCGCACCCTAGATAAATGGCTCGAAGACGAGGGTGTACCGGGCATATATGGCATAGATACAAGACGCCTCACCAAAAAACTCCGCAACCACGGAGTAATGCTGGGCATTATACAGGTGTTTGAACCCGGAGAAGAACCTAACCTAGACAACTTTAAACTAAACAACCAAAAAATCACAGATCCCAACCTAACAAACCTCGTCAAAGAGGTATCCATCAAAGAACCCCTCACCTACTCTGTTGAGGGTACAAAAACAGTGGTACTTATCGACTGCGGAGTCAAATACAGCATCATCCGATGCCTGCTAAACCGCGGCATAACCGTCGTACGTGTCCCCTACGATACCTCCGCAGAACAAATCCTAAGCTACAACCCCGATGGCGTATTCATAAGCAACGGCCCAGGCGACCCCAAAAAATGCACCCAAACCATCAAAACCGTTGCCGAACTCAGCGAAAAAACCCCAATTATGGGCATCTGCCTTGGCGCCCAAATCCTAGGCCTAGCCTTGGGTGCTGATACCTACAAACTCAAATTCGGCCACCGCGCCCAAAACCAACCTGTGCGCGACCAAACCAACAGCCGATGCTACATCACCACCCAAAACCACGGCTACGCCATAAACCCCGACTCACTCAAAAACACACCCCTCGAACCCTGGTTTATCAACCCAAACGACAAAACCATCGAGGGCATATGCCACAAAACCAAACCCGTATCTGCAGTACAGTGGCACCCCGAAGCCTCACCCGGTCCCTATGAAACAGAATTTTTATTTGATAAATTCGCAAAAACTCTGGAGAAACCCTAAATGCCCAAATTCGACTGGATAAAAAAAGTTATGGTCCTAGGCAGCGGCGCTATCAAAATCGGCGAAGCCGCAGAATTCGACTACAGCGGCAGCCAATGCATAAAAGCCCTGCAAGAAGAAGGCATCCAAACTGTCCTCATAAACCCCAACATCGCCACCATCCAAACCGACCCCCACCTAAGTGGCAACGTATATCTTCTCCCCGTCACACCCCACTACGTCGAAAAAGTCATAGCCAAAGAACGCCCCGACGGCATCCTCTTAGGCTTTGGAGGCCAAACCGCCCTTAACTGCGGCTTAGAACTTGAAAAAAGCGGCATTCTCCAAAAATACAACGTCAAAGTCCTAGGAACACCTGTCAAAGCCATCGAAGACACCGGCGACCGCGAAAGATTCCGCCAAGCCATGCAAAAAGCCGGCGTACCCTACCTAAAAAGCCAAGCCGCAACCAGCGTCAAACAAGCCCTAGACATAGCCGATGAAATCGGCTACCCTGTTATGATCCGAGTCGCATACACCCTGGGCGGCAAAGGCGCAGGCGTTGCCCATAACCAAAAAGAACTCAAAGAAATCGCCACCATAGGCATCGCACAAAGCCGCATAAACCAAGTCCTCATAGAAGAATACGTCGGCCACTGGAAAGAAGTCGAATACGAAGTCATGCGCGACTACGCCGACAACTGCCTAACCGTGTGCAACATGGAAAACTTTGACCCCATGGGCATCCACACCGGCGACAGCATCGTGGTATCCCCCTCCCAAACCATGACTAACCGAGAATACCACACCATCCGCTCCATATCCATAACCGCCATACGCGCCCTAGGAATCGTGGGCGAATGCAACATCCAATGGGCCCTAAACACCAAATCCGAAGAATGCCGCGTCATCGAAGTCAACAGCCGCATGTCACGCAGCAGCGCCCTAGCAAGCAAAGTCACCGGCTACCCACTTGCATACATAGCCACCAAACTCACCATAGGCTACAACCTCTCCGAACTAATCAACAAAGTCACCGAAGTCACAACCGCCTGCTTCGAACCCGCCCTTGACTACATCACCATCAAAATCCCAAGATGGGACCTCCAAAAATTCATAAACGCCGACCGCCACGTCGGACCACAAATGCGTAGCGTCGGCGAAGTCATGGCCATTGGCAGATGCTTTGAAGAAGCCCTCCAAAAAGCTGTTCGCATGCTAGACACCGGCAAAATCGGACTAGTTTGTAACCCCGAAGACGAAGAACTTGAAACAGAAGCCCACCTGCGCAACGAAGTCGCCAACCCCACCGATGAGCGTCTCTACAAAATAGTTAAAGCCCTCAAAATCGGCATCCCCGTCATGGAGATCTATCGTATAAGCGGCATAGATCCCTTCTTTATTCACAAAATCCAAAACATCATCAATATGGAAACCCAACTCAAAAACCTCAACCTAACCGAACCCTCTGCCGCAGAAATCATCCACGAAGCCAAACGCCTCGGCTTTAGCGATCAACAAATCGCAATATGCCAAAAAACCAACGAAACAACCATCCGCACATATCGCAAAAAATCAGGCATCATTCCAGTTGTAAAACAAATCGACACCCTAGCTGCAGAGTGGCCAGCCAAAACAAACTATCTATATCTCACCTACGGCGGAGATCAAGATGACATAGAATTCAGCCAAACCCCCAACAAAGTAATAGTCCTAGGTGCTGGAGTCTTTCGCATCGGAAGCAGCGTTGAATTTGACTGGTGCGGCGTCAACACCGTTTGGGCACTCAAAAAGAACGGCATCCAAGAAGCCATCATGGTCAACTACAACCCCGAAACCGTCAGCACTGACTACGACGTATCCGACAAACTCTACTTTGAAGAACTCACAACTGAACGCATCCTTGACATCTATGAAAAAGAAAACCCTCTGGGTATCATCACAAGTGTCGGTGGACAAATTCCCAATAACCTCTCTATGCCTCTCTCAGAAGCAGGAGTAAAACTGCTTGGAACCTCCGCACAAGACGTTGACGTAGCTGAAGATCGCAGTAAATTCAGCGCCCTGCTTGATCAACTAGGTATCCACCAGCCCAGCTGGAGCAAACTCCAAAGCATCCAAGAAGCCAAACATTTCGCAACAAAAATCGGCTACCCCGTGCTGGTACGCCCAAGCTATGTACTATCCGGCTCAGCTATGCGTGTTGCCCACAACGAAGAATCCCTTGAGAACTTTCTTAAATTAGCCGCCAAAGTATCGCGTGACCATCCTGTGGTCATTAGCAAATTTATCAACCGCGCCAAAGAAGTCGAAGTTGACGGCGTCTCAGACGGCGAAAACGTCTTCATCGGCGCCATCATGGAACACGTCGAAAACGCAGGTGTACACAGCGGCGATGCAACCATGACCATACCCCCCCAAGCACTAAAACCTGAAGTACAAAAAGACATCGAAGACGCAACCATACGTATCGTTAAAGCACTCAACATCCATGGACCCTACAACATCCAATACCTAGTCAAAGACGACGTTGTTAATGTCATCGAATGCAACCTGCGCGCCAGCCGCTCTATGCCCTTTGTAAGCAAAACCCGCGGCATAAACCTCATCGAACTAGCTACCATGGCAATGCTGGGCAAAAAAATCAACATTAAACTCTCCCCTATGCAAACCGCACCTCACGTAGGTGTTAAAGTGCCACAATTCAGCTTTATGCGCCTCAGCGGTGCTGACCCAGTACTGGGCGTTGAAATGCTAAGCACCGGCGAAGTGGCATGTATCGGCGAAAACTTTTCAGATGCGTTCTTTAAGGCCCTTCAATCCGCAGAGTTTATGGTTCCCCCAAAAGGCGGATCTGTACTTATCAGCGTAGGCGGCGATGAAGAACGCAAAACACGCGTAGTTCCCATCGCAAAATCCCTCTTTGATATGGGCTTTAGAATCTATGCAACCGCTAACACCGCCAAAGTCCTCAACCAAAACAACGTAACCACTACAGTGCTACACAAAGTTAGAGACCCCGAAGTTACCCCAAACATTCTCGACTATCTCCAAGAACGTAAAATCGATCTAGTCATAAACGTACCCATCGCAACCCACTGCTCAAACCTAACCGACATCATAACCGACGGTTACACTATCCGCCGCCAAGCAGTAGAATTCAACGTCCCTGTCATTACAAATCTGCAGCTAGCCGAAGCACTGGTTGAGGTACTCAAACAAAAAGACAACAACAACGACAGCATCATCAGTCTCAACGAATATATGGATAAACTACCCTGGAAACAGTGGTAACCATATTATCTCATATTTGCTCTGCAAAATAGCTCTAATGTGTAGCTAAGTTTAATCTATAGTGCTACAAGTTTGAACCTTTTAAGACCAGACTGTGCTTTTACAGCTGGTTTCTCTTCTTTTTCTAATATCTGAGCTTACGTCGATATGCAAATTTTCTAAAACAGGTTTCCTTACTAACCATATCACAAAAGCTCAAATTTTGGAATTCAAAAAACTTGGGCGATGTCTTTTTTGGAATTTGTGAAAATTAGAAATTAGGAGAGAAGTAGAATGGCTTTGGCTAAATCGCCTTCGGCTTCTTTTAGTGCTTCTCGTGCTTTGTCCAGACTTTTGCCCGTTTGATCTGCTACGAGTTGTACATCTTCCTCGCTAAACATAGGTTTGGCTGGTGCTGTTGTGCCTCGAGCTGAGGGGGCCTGCTCACTGACTTGACCGCCGATAACCTGATACATTTTTTGACCCTGAACCTGAAGAATCGCCACCTCGGGTTCATCGATAACTATATCCTTGTCAGCTGTTCGAATGATAACCTGTTCCACATCAGACACGCTGTCCATGTTCATGCCCATGCGTTGCATCATGCGTTTTTGCTCTCGAGGATTTATACGTTTATGCATAACATTCCCTTACTACAAATATCCAGCTAGAACTTGATAAATTTAACTAAGTCTCTCTTATTCTTTGTTTGTGCCATGTCGGGTTTTGACTGCGACGCCTGTTTTAAAGGCGTGGATTTCGTTGCTGGAGAGCAGAGTACGTCCAACTGCTAGAACTTGGTGGTTTTCATCTGTGATAATGACTTCATCTTTGGCGCATACTTCTTCATCCACTGCTACAACATGTACGGCAAAGACGTCTCCTCCTTTGGCGATGTAGGGGGCTACGGCGTTTTGTACTGTTACAAAGCATTTGGCTTCTGGGATGTGTTCTGCTATGGTTTGAGCGGCTGTGAGGCTTAGGGATAGTCTGCCATCGGTTGGGCGCAGAGTTGCTAGGCGTTTGTTGTCTAGGTTTATGAAGCGTATTCTGCCTGTTCGGGGGGAATACTGGATTTCTATGTTTTCGGGGAATAGTTTGGTGCCGGTTCCTTTGCCGAATTGATAGTCTGCGATGCATCGGACTTTTTGTTTTGCGTTTTCCATGAGTTTATCATAACCATCTGGTGCGCTTAATTCGACAAGTATAAACATAACAACATAATAAAACTCTCTGAAAGGTGATTATTTTACATGCGATGTGAAGTCTGCGGACGCAAAATCCACACGGATCCCGTGCGTGCGATAATCGAAGGCGCCAAGCTGACCGTGTGTGTTGAATGTTCCAAACACGGTAAAGTCGTAATGCATGAAGAGGTAGCCATTTCACAGCCCAGCATAACTAAATCGTATGCACATATCCCCGTTATCATGAAAAAACCTCCTGTTGCACAGGTGCAAATAACCACCGAGGTCGTTGATGACTATGCCTCCAAAATCCGCTTAGCCAGAGAAAAACTATGTTTATCTCATGAAGATTTGGGCAAAAAAATCAACGAAAAAACTTCCATGTTGCGGCACATTGAAACCGGTAAAATCATACCCACCAACCAGCTTGCAAGCAAGTTAGAACACGCCCTAAAAATCACATTGATGGTTCCAATTGCAGACGAAAAAGTCACCGCAACAACGCCCAAAAAGATGGCTAGTGAAGGTTTAACTTTGGGGGACCTCATCGATATGACTAAACCCGCTGAGGAGGCCCCTGGCAAACGAAAGCCATCTTAGTTCAACGTCGATTAAATCGTGAAGAATCCACCTTAGCAGAACTTCAAAGCTTAGCCGAAACGGCTGGCTACACCATAGTTGGTACTATGGAGCAGACCCGTCGACCTGATTCCCGCTACCAAATTGGTGCAGGCAAAGTCGAAGAATTGGTTAAACTTGTTGAAACAACTGGTGCCCAAAAAATAATTTTTGATAATACGCTTCGCACTTTGCAGAACTACAACTTGGCTAAAGCTACCCATATCGAGGTTATGGATCGCTTTCAGCTTATCTTGGAGCTCTTCCGTAGACGCGCCACCACAACTGAGGCGCAGATGCAAATCCAGCTAGCCACTCTTCAAAACGAGCTCAGACATGCCCGCGAAAAGGTGCGTCTCTCCAAGGGCAGTGAGCAGCCTGGCTTTATGGGGCTGGGTGTCTATGAAGCAGATATCTATCGTGATGCCATAAAAGCACAGGTACAGACCATACGCAAAAAACTCCGCCGCATACGCGAAAAGCGTGTTTTGCAAAGAGAGCGGCGTGCAGAATTAGGCTTTTTAACAATTTCTCTAGCAGGCTATACCAGTGCAGGCAAAAGCACTCTCTTTAATTCCCTAACCCAAGAAACCGCCCTGGTGGACAAAAGTTTATTCACCACCCTCTCAACTCAGACGCGTATCTTTGAGTTTAGCGGCCGGCGTTTTCTTCTAACGGATACTGTGGGCTTTATTGATCGCCTTCCTATTTCTTTGATTGAGGCGTTTCACTCAACCCTTGAGGAGACAATTTTTGCTGATCTTATCATATTGGTTGTAGACTTAGACGAACCCCTAAACGCTATTGAGAAAAAAAATAATGTTTGCCTCCAAACCATCGAACAACTCGGCGCTACAGATATCCCCCTTGTAACTGCTCTTAACAAAATTGACTGTCTCACCCCCCAAGAACAAACCGAAAAACTTGAGGCTCTCAAAGATAAAATCAAAAATCCTCTTTTGCTCTCAGCAAAATGTCAAACCAATATTGCCGAACTCAAAAAACATGTTCTACGCGTGCTTGAACACTATGTGGCTGGCGAATTTATCGTACCTCTGAGCGGTAATGTCATGCCCTTTATCTCTTGGGTACATCAAAAAGCAGATATCCACAAAGAAGAATTCACAAATGACTCCGTACACATCACCTTTGAAGCCGAACCCTCCATAATGGCGCAAATAAAAAAGAAGGTCCAACTCTTAAATGGAAAATTCCAATCCACCCTCTCTCGACAACAACAATAACTCTGCTGCTCTTAGCAGTAGTAGTGGTAGTAATGGTCTTTCTCGTGTTGTGGTTTTGCGTTGGGGTCATCGTGTTCAGCGTGATGTGCGGCTTACAACCCATGTTGCTCTAACTGCTAGGGCTTTGGGGGCTTCTGGTTTTATTTTAGCTGATACCGTGGATCGGCATATTGAGGAAACTATATCCAAAATTACTCAAACCTGGGGTGGCGGCTTTAAATTTGAAATGTCTATTCCTTGGAAAAGTGCGATTCGGGACTGGAAGAGCCAAGGCGGGATTGTTGTGCATCTTACTGCGTATGGTGAGAATATTCAAACCAGTGATGTTTTAAACCGTATTAAAGCGCAAAACAAAGATGTTATGCTTTTGGTGGGTAGTCAAAAGGTGCCGGGTGAATTCTACTCTTCTGAAATTTCTGATTTTAATGTTGCGGTGGGTAATCAGCCTCATTCTGAGTGTTCGGCTTTGGCTCTCTTTTTAGATCGATATTTTGTGGGTCAAGAACTAGGTAGACCCTTTGAAAAAGCAAAAATCAGCATCATCCCAAAAGAACGCGGTAAGGAAATTAAAACAAACAACATTGAATTCTAAACGTCTTGTGCGAAGAGTTTTATTGCAGCAAGATGCAGTATTAAGCGTGTCAAAAGGAACTTCCAGCATGTTATCAACAATTGATGATACAACCCTAAACAAAGTGGCCTTGGCGCTTGGAGACCAAGATGCTGTAATACTTATCGACCATCTAAAAGGCGTAGAAGAAATTACAGATGATGAAATCGCCAACAAGACCGCCATACGTCTAAACAGCGTACGCAAAATCCTCTACAAACTCTACGATCACTCCCTAGTTAGTCTAAGACGTACCCGTGATCCCAAAACCGGCTGGTTTATCTTCCACTGGAAACTTCAACCCGACCAACTCGAAGGCTTTATTCTCAGCCAAAAGCGGCGTGTTCTTGAAAAACTCAACGTACGCCTCGAATACGAAAAAAATCATGACTTCTACCATTGCGGCAACCCCGAGTGCAAGCGTATTCCCTTTGAAGAAGCAGTCGAGCTAGTTTTTCACTGCTCAGCGTGTAGCAACCCTCTAACACACTTCGCAAACGAGGTCATGATTGAGAAACTCTCCGAAAAAGTCAACATCTTGCGCAGAGAACTAGGCGAATAAAGGTGAATTCTCTGCTTCCAAACCGGGAGCAAGCAATCCAGCTTCTTAGAGAAACCAATTGCCCACCCCAAGTCATCAGCCATTGCATAGCCGTTGCCAACTATGCCCTAGAACTTGCTAACAGACTCCAAGCAAACGACCTATCTATTGATTTGTCTCTTGTGGAGGCGGGTGCTTTGTTGCATGATATTGGGCGCTCAAAAACCCATGGCGTTGACCACTCCATAGCTGGTGCAGCGATTGCCCAAAATCTCAACCTACCCCCAAACCTAGTAAATATTATCAAGCGCCATGTAGGTGCGGGTATAAGCTCTGAGGAGGCTCAGCAGTTAGGCTGGCCCAAGGACAACTATATTCCCCAAACCTTAGAAGAGAAAATTGTTTGTTATGCCGACAAACGCATCGATAACGACAAGGGGGTTGTACCCATAGAGGTTGAAATTAGCCGCTTACAAACGGCAGGATTTGGGGCGGCAGCAGAAAGAGTTAGAAGGCTCCACATAGAAATAACAAACCTAATAGGCGAAACTCATGACTAATCTGACTTTGCTCACAAAAGCTTGGAACGGCGGCCAAATACGCCAAATAGATGAATCCCTACACACCCAATTCGCAGACCTCGATGTAGATCTCAAGGTTCTAAGTAATCCCACAAACCGCTGGGTTCAGGTCACACTTGAGGGTGAAGACCAAGCGGTAGCAACCGCATATATACGCAAAGAAATCGGCATCTGCCCCACTAGTCTTGATGCCATAGAAGCTGATATGGTACTCAAAGGTTATGTTTCTAAAATCGATATAGCAAAACAGCAAATAGTGGTGGATGTGGGTGTTTTTGAACCCAAAGCTACCTACGCCATTGTAGCGCTGTCAAATTTGCAGCTACAGCTAGCCGATGGCAAAAACCTCGGATTCAAACAAATCACCGATGCCTATGCCATCACTGAGGGAGTACCTCTAAGTGTTAGAATTCTATCCAAAGATGGCGATATTTTAACTGCCGAGTTGTCATCTGAGCAGGCCTTGCTGTTGCAGAGTTGGCAGCAGTCCCTTCTTGATAGACTTGTTGTGTTACGTGCATCAAAAGAACTGGTTTCTGAGGTACTTGAACGGACCCGACTAAACCGCGATGTTATCGATGTAGAACAGTTGGGATTGTTTGAGTTTGCTTTGGTCTGCAAACTGGGTACTGATGCAGCCGGGTTGGTTTCACGGATGGGACGATATATGCGCAATGCAGTGTTTGTGGTTTTTGCTGCAAAAAAAGCGTGATTTTAAGTATGTTCCGGAACTAACCTTATAAGTGGAACATAATTAGTTATCCGTTTTAGTATAATAAAAAATTAAAAACGAAAGGGAGACGGGTAAAAATAAGCCAAACAGAAGAAAGAACCGACGGTAGAAAAAAATACCGCATCGACATAGGCGCCTATGGAAGCATAGGCATAGAAGCACCCACAAAAGAAGAATGCCTCGAACTATTCAAAGAAGTCACCAAAACCAAACGCGACCAAAGAATAGACGAAGCCATCCGATAAACCCCCACAACCAACAAACCAGCCAGCCAGCCAGCCAGCCAGCCAGCCAGCCAGCCAGCCAGCCAGCCAGCCAGCACAAACCCTCTATACAGCATCAGCTCCAAACATCAACCAATCCCAACCGCTCAGTTCTTAGTTTAACTAATCTAACAACCGCTCAAAAGAACTGCTAAACACGACTATTATTTTAGAAAGTTGATATTACAATCAAGTTCAATTAAAAAAAGAAAGAGTGCTACTGGACTACTATATGCCCAGTGCGCCGATGCCTATGCCTACGCCGATGCCTATGAGTGCCAGCAGGAACAATATGATGACAGCGACAACCACTGTGATAACCGCAATGACAAATGCTTTGATCCAGCCGCAGTCAAAGAAGTGCTTAATGAGCCCCAGCCACACAACAAACATGATGATTGTTGAGAGCAGACTGCCCCATACACCACCGCCCAATAATGCTCCAACGATGGCGCTGATGACTGTACCAAGCGCGACTATCCATATGGCATCAGTGAATTTAGCTTTGTGTTTCCCTACAAATGCTCTGCCAACAAGCCACAGTATAGGTGCAATGACAACTATAGTAACAACTATTTGTATCAATAGTCCTACGATATCCATATTATTTCTCCAATAGTATATTTGACCATAGCTTTTTAAAACAATCGCTTAAACCAAGAGTGCATAGTCGCTAAGCAATAGCAACTCGTGTTAAGAAGCCTAATTTGAGTTGCTCTAACAATCCCTCCATTAGTGAGTGACTATGGAACTAAACGCAAAGTTTAACTCTGTAACCTGAATATTGAGGCTTAGGGAACAGTGGGTAGAGAACTTCAAAACTATATAGTTTGTTAATGGGGTAAGGAGATAGAGTTTGTATGAGAAAATACATAATTGATGATGCAAAACGATGTTTACAATGCCAAAACCCTCTATGTAGCAAAGGATGTCCAATTAAAACACCCATCAAAGAAGCCATCGCATTACTCCTTGAAAGCAAATTATTCGACGCAGGCAAACTCCTCTTTGAAAACAACCCCCTCTCTTTAGTGTGTAGCTACGTTTGTCCCCAAGAAGACCAATGTGAAGGACACTGCATCATGGCCAAAAGGGGCAATCCAGTTTTTATAAGCGCCATTGAGCAATACATATCAGACTACTATCTATACAACTACAAACCTGTGCGTTCCCATCGAAACCGCGGAAAAGTAGCAATCCTCGGATCAGGCCCCGCCGGTATAACCATCGCATTTTTACTTGCAAAAAAGAACTATGACGTAACAATTTTTGAAAAACACGACCAAGTCGGAGGCATACTACGCTACGGTATACCCGAGTTTCGTCTGCCAAAAAGAATCGTAGACAAACTAATGGACACCCTAATCCAAAGCGGCATAAAAATCCGCCCCAACACAACCATAGGATCAAACCTAACCGTGGATGATCTATTTCGCGACGGATTTCTCGCCATCTTTATGGGCACAGGCGTATGGCAGCCCCGCAAACTAAACATCAAAGGCGAAAGCCTAGGACATGTCCACTTCGCTATCGAATACCTAAAAAACCCCTCCGTTTATCGCCTCGGCAAATCCTTAATCATCATCGGCGCAGGTAATGTAGCCATGGATGCCGCACGCACCGCCCTTCGACATGGTTGCGAAGAAGTCTTAATCGTTTATCACAAAGACAAATCAGGCATAACCGCAACTGAACACGAACTCCAATACGCCCAAATTGATGGCGCAAGACTCGAACTAAACAAACTAGCCACCGAAATCACCGATGACGGCGTAGTATTTGCCGATTCAGAGATATACCTCGATGAAACCGGCCACAAACAAGCCCGAGCCATCCCCGGCACAGAAAAACTCTACAATGCCGATTCAGTTATTATTGCAATAAGCCAAGGCCCCCGCACAGTTGTTGCCTCCTCCACCACCGGCATAAACCTAGGCCAAAACGGGTTGGTAGTGGTTGATGGGTTGGGTCACACAAGCCGCGAAGGGGTCTTTGCCGGCGGAGATGTCGTAACAGGAGCAAGAACCGTAGTTGAAGCCGTTGTTGCCTCCCGCAAAATAGCCGAAACCATCGATGAATACATCGTCAAAAAAACAGATGCATTGTGATAGTGGCTCTAATACCAAAAACTGAGCTTAACAGAAAATAGATTATACATTACTTTTTGTAGTAGTGTTCTATGCATTGTTTAGCTTGGTGTCTTTGTACTATTCGTTTGATGTAGTATTTGGCTCTAAAGTTTACTGAGGCCCAAGCGCATTTTCTGCATAGCACCTCGCCGTCTATTTTGAAGCGATTAGCACATACGTTTTGATACTCCAAAGATTGAGTGATCTCAAACCATGATTGAGACACTAAATTGCCCAGTGGATGTTTTAAACCAAAATCCATACAACACAAAGTTACATCACCATTGGGCAACATTACGAACTGGGGTGTAGCAAGTTTTTCGCAGAAAAACCAGCTGCGCAAGTTTCTTGTTTGTGTCTCCTCACAGGATCCTGCCCGCTCATTTGATATAAAGCGCTCATTCATCACATAAAACGTCGTAATATGCAGCTGGTTCATGGCTGCGGTTAGGGTGTCTTTGTATGTTTGGGTGAGTGGAATTTTGGCATTCCCCAAATTATCCGGCAAATGCAAAGTAACCTCAGGGTTACAGTGTCTGAGTCGCTCCACATCTTTGCTCTTGAGACCCACAAGAGTTGAGAACAAACTAATCTTGTAACCCTGGGCATGGGTATATTCAATCATGTCTATACATTGCGGGTTTAAGAAAGGCTCCGCAAACCCCGAAAAATGAATCGCCACCTGCTTTGGCACACTAGACAACGCGGACTTGAAATCATCAAAACTTAGCACTTTGTAGCCCTGATACTTTCTTTGAAAAATACGCTGTGGACAGTAACGGCAGTCAATAGTGCAGTTACTCACAGTCGTTACTTCTAGCCAAGGCTGAAACAGAGGCATACTAATCTGCAATGCTAAAGCAAGTTTTTAGTTATTTGTCTTACCTTTTTGCAGAACAAAACTTGACTAAACACCACCAAAGCACATACACCAAACAAACATAATATGTTCACGCTGACTAATCATTAGCAAGCGCCGTTGATTGTCTGCTCGCTATTTCTATAGAACCGCTTGGCAACACGAATTTTGTGCTTCTCTGGCGGATGGGTGCTTCTTATTTTGGTGTTGTTTTGCCCGTTTTTGTGATGGATCGGCAAAACCTAAATATCAAAGAATGTATACTTTGGCAGACGCGGGCCGGTAGTTCAGCTGGTATGAACGCTTGATTTGCAATCAAGAGGTCGGGGGTTCAAATCCCCCCCGGTCCACTTTTCTTAGTTCTGTTGGTAATTCGTACGTTACTTTTCCACTATTTATTGCCGCTTATATAGACGCAATGTTTAGCGTCACGAGTGCGATATTCCTATTTGAGGATAACCGGGGAGAATCCTAAGTGCGCATTTTGTAAGCAATAATATAAGTAGCCCTGGTCAAATAATTTAAAAACCGTTTCCCGCTATCTCACTTACACGTCCATCTATGACGTGGTTGTGAAGTGTATTGTAGTTTTTGGGGTTTAGGCGGGGGTGGTTAGGGGTTCTTGGTTTGTTTTGGTTGCCGGTTGTTTGGCGAGTTCTTCGGCGACTGTTTTTTCGCATTGATGTGTGGCGATGATCATACTGAATTTTTCGAGCAACTCAGCGGCTTGATTGGTCATGTCGTATTGATACATTTCTGAGGAACCTATTTTGCGAGTTTTTTTTATAATGCCTAATTGTTCGAGTTTTTCGATGGCGTATTTGACGTGTTTTTGGCTGACGTTGCTGTTTTCTGCGATGTCTTTTTTGTTGTAGTCGTAGCAGTCAAAGGTTGACATGAAATCTATGACTCTTGCGGTTGCGGAGGTGCTGCCAAAGAGACGTTCCAATGGACCGGGATCGTGTGTGTTTTCTTCGCCCATATTTATCACATCCATACGTATGGATCATGACGCATATAAGTATTTTCTATATAGTCAATAGCTATTAATCTTAAGGACAACTTTATATGCGGGAATTGACATAGGCGCAAAGCATGGAAACAGAAGCCGCCAAACGTATCCTTCAAAACCTCTACAAACGAGACAATATCGGAGCCAAACACACAAGCACCACCAACGCCCTAAAAGGCCTCCCCAAACATATGCGTGGCGATGCAGAAAAAATCCTCAAACAACTCCGAACCCTAGGCTACATAACATTTCACCCCACCAGCTACGGCACCCAAATCTCACTCAACCCCACAAAAATCAAAGAAATCAAACAAGTCCTAGGCATCACCTGACCAACAACATCTTTTGGGCTGCTAAAATCCATAAAAAATCGGGTGTAGCAGATCCTGTTAGGCATCTTCTTCTCTTAGTTTGGTGAATTCTTTTTTCATTTCTTCAACGGTCGCATACGCCGCGCCTGATCCGATATAGTCCCAAATAGATTTTTTTAGTTTAAAGAGAATCCCTTTCTCTGTTTCAATAACTTCTAAGTGTGTTTCTTCTTCTATTTTGAACTTTTTACGCAGCCTTGCAGGGATGGTTATCTGACCTTTTTTGTTACAACATCATCTGCGTCCATACTACAACACTGTCTTACACTAAGTTCATTCCTTGAGCTGTTAAGTTTTTAGTAACTTTACTTCGTGTTGTAATGCTCAAATCAGCGTTTTAACCATGTAGCTGTTGATTTTACTTTTTTATGTTGGTCTGTGTTAGAATCTAACAAATGTGGCCGTTTGGTTTTTGTGGTTGGTTGCTGGTTTTTTGTTGTTGGTTTCGCGTTTTGTTTATATGCGGGTTATCTATTTAGTGTTTTTAAAAGAGGTTGCCTCTCTAAAAATAGCTTTGCAGTACTTGGTATGAGGATTTAGCCTAGTATTGATGCGATAATTTATTAGGGAGTCAGCTGTTGTGGTGTCTTTAGTGACGTATGATGAGGAATTGCGTTCATACAAGGCGATTGCCTTCATTGAAAGCTTAGTGTCGATTTGTTATTGTAAATTGGGCACAGTTCCACAACAGAGCGTTTTTGCAAAACAAAAAACCCTTAGATATAACTCTAAATGTTTAGGTGAAAATTTATGGATAAATTAAAATTTGCCATACCCAAAGGCTCCCTAGAAAAAGCAACCGCAGAATTCTTTTCAAAATCAGGTTTCAAACTCGGCGGAACCGATCGTACTTATCGTCCAAGCATAAATGACCCCCAGCTTGAGATGAAAGTATTGCGGCCCCAAGAAATCCCTGTGTTTGTCAGCGAAGGTCTCCAAGATATAGGTATCACAGGTGAGGACTGGGTGAAAGAAAACCGTGCTGATGTTGAGATTCTTCAAAACCTCGAGTACGGCAAAATCCGCCTAGTTATTGCAGTGCCTAAAAGTGTTCCCGCAGGCACCACCTTGGGTCAGTTTATGGAGTCTATTTGGAGTCAGGGCAAAAACTTCCGCGTCAGCACAGAATATCTCAATATTGCCTCTGAGTATCTCAAAAGTACTCCTGAGTACAAAGCGCGTTTTGGTGAGAGTGATCCTGTGTTGGTTACGCCTTGGTGGCGAAAGGGCGATAATCCGAAAGCTAAAATCTTTCTCTCTTTTGGTGCCACAGAAGCCAAACCCCCAGAAAACAGCGACTGCATCATGGATGTAACCGAAACCGGAACCACCATAGAAGCCAACGGATTGCGTATAATTGATACGGTTCTCACATCTGCTGCTATACTTATTGCCAATAAAAAAGCTCTCCAAGATCCCCAGAAACGAGAAAAAATCTATGACATTGTGGCTCTGCTAAAAGGCGTTGTCGATGGTTCAAAGCGTATACACATATTTGTTAATGTCAAAAAAGAAAACCTCCAAACCCTGCTAACCGAACTCCCCTCCCTTAAAAATCCAACTATATGTCCCCTAGCCGATGAGGGTTGGGTAGGTGTCAACACGGTCATTGAGAAAGACTGTTTCCTAGGCATACTTCCCAAAATCCGTCGTCTTGCCCAGGGGTTAGTGGTGTTTGAACCACGCCAGGTGCTAGCACTTGACGAGATTGCCCGGAGAACCGACGACCAATGCAAAACCAACCAACCCTAATAAGACAGTGGAACGCAAATCAGTTGCCCCCTGATTGGTTTAGTCGTCAACAAACCAATCAAAATCAAGCGGAGCTCCAAACAACCGTAAAAACCATCATAGACCGCGTCCGAGCCGAGGGTGACCAAGCACTCATAGAGTACGCCCAAAAATTCGACAAAGCAACCCTCACCCCCTCCACTTTGCGCGTTAGCTCTCAAGAAATAAAAGAAGCCTACCAACAAGTCACAAAACAACAAATAAACGCCATCGAGTTCATGAAACAGCGTGTCAGCATATTTCAAAAACAGCTCCTCAACCAAACTGAGGTTCAAGTCTTCAACGAGGGCATCATGGTAAAAACATTGTTGCAGCCTCTGCAAAGCGTTGGTTGCTATATTCCAGGCGGCCAAGCCGCATACCCAAGCACCGTAATAATGACTGCACTGGTTGCTAAACTCGCCGGTGTAGAACGCATCGTAATCTGCTCTCCCTCTGATGCCGAGGGCACAGTCAACCCCTTGGTACTTGTCGCCGCTGACATATGCGGCATAAACGAGATCTATCGAATCGGAGGCGCCCAAGCCATAGCCGCTCTAGCCTATGGCACCCAAACCATAGCTCCAGTGCGCAAAATAGTTGGACCCGGAAGCAAATACGTCACAGCCGCCAAAGTCCAAGTCTCCCAAGACACTGCCATAGACATGCCCGCAGGACCAAGCGAAGTACTCATCATAGCCGATCAATACGCAGATCCCCGCCTAATCGCCTATGATCTAATCTCCCAAGCCGAACACGGCACCGATAGCATCTCAGCCCTTATCACAACCTCCCCAAAACTAGCCCAAGACGTACAAAACTGGATCACCCAAATAGCAACCACAGCACCCCGAGCTGAGAAAATTCTTGAATCCCTAACAAAATATGGCTTTATCATCGTCTGCACTGATGATATAGATCAAGCAGTCAAACTAACCAACCAATTTGCCGCCGAGCACCTAGAAGTTCTGACCAACAATGCCCAAACCCTTGCCAAACAACTCATTGCCGGCTTAATCCTAATAGGCCCCTACAGCCCAGTACCGCTAAGCGACTATGCCAGCGGAACCAACCACGTCCTACCCACCGGCGGCTTTGCCCAATCGTTTTCTGTGCTCTCAGTTATCGACTTTATGCGCCGAGTCAGCATAGCAGAATGCTCCAAAGAAGGCCTAGAAAAAGTCCGCACAAACGTAAAAATCCTAACAGATACCGAAAACCTGCCCAATCACTCCAAAGCCATCGAGGCGAGATTTCAACAATGAGCACCTCCTACCGTGTTTGGCTAGATGAAAAATTGGCCAAACTAAACACTATTGACTGCTACAGCGCCGGCGTCACACCCGAGGGTCTATCCGATCAATTAGGCGTGGGGTTGCTTGAGATTGTTAAGCTCAATTTCAACGAAAACCTCTACATCGACCGCACAAAACAAACCGCTATTATGAAACAGCTCTGTGACGAAATCGATCTGCGCATGTATCCTGAGGACGAAGAAATCAAACTACGCCAAAAACTAGGCCAGCACCTCAAGGTCTCTGAGGACTTTTTAGTAGTAGGCAATGCCGGGGATGAGCTGATTGATCGTATGGTACGGCTATTCATTGAACCCGGCGATGTAGCTGTGGCTTTCACGCCCTCTTTTGCTATTCCTCGGCTCTGTGTTAAGCGTCAAGGCGGCCAATACCTCGAAATCCCCCTAAATGCTGACTTTCCACTTGATCTAAACGCCCTGCTTGGAGCAATTTCAGAGAAAACGCGCTTACTCTATTTGTGCTCACCCAACAACCCCACCGCAAACCAACTAAACCCAAACGACATCGAAAAACTAGTCCGTGCTTTTCCGGGTATTGTGATTTTAGATGAAGCCTATGGCGAATTTGCCGATTATAGCTTTATCTCACGCATCGAAGATTTTCCCAATATGATTATTCTGCGCACCTTCTCCAAAGCTTTTGGTCTAGCCATGTTGCGATTAGGATATGCGGTGGCCAATCCCGAATTAGCCAAGATTCTGCGCGATAAAGCGCCTCTGCCCTACCCTGTGAGCGGCTTCTCTATTCGCATGGGTATAAAAATGCTAGAAAACATCACCATAGCCCAAAGTGCCGTCTCAGCACTTATAACTGAGCGCACAAATCTCATAGAACAACTAAACCAAATCCAAGGCATCCAAGCCTTTGCCTCCCAAGCAGACTTTGTGCTCATAAACACCCAAACCCCCGCAGACCAACTCTACACCAAACTGCTTAAACGAGGCATCATACTAAAAAAATGGGGCAAACTATTACAATATGAGAACTGCTTTCGCATAACTGTGGGCCTGCCCCAGATGAATGCTAAACTAATTGAGGCACTAAAACAAATTCAAGAAGGAGAAAAAACCAATGAGAATTCAAGAGGTTCAGCGTAAAACCAAAGAAACAAACGTTTGTGTTAGTGTCAACTTGGACGGAGAAGGCAAAGCCACCACCTCTACCAAGGTGCCCTTTCTTGATCACATGCTAACCTCTCTGGCCACCCATAGCCTAATTGACATATCCGCCTCTGTTGAGGGGGACTTGGTGCACCACTGCGTAGAAGACCTCGCCTTGGGCCTAGGAGAAGCCCTAAACAAAGCCCTATGCACCCGCGAAGGCATCACCCGCTTTGGAAGCGCCGCCGCACCCATGGACTGCTCCCTAGCCTTTGCCGCAGTTGACTTAGTCAAACGGCCTTATGGCAAACTTGACCTCAAACTCAAAGGCAAAAAAATAGAAGACATGCCCACCGAAGACATCGTGCACTTCTTTGAATCTCTCATTCAAACCCTCCAAGCAAACATTCACATCTTGGTTCTATATGGCAGCAACGACCACCACAAAGCCGAAGCCGCAACCAAAGCCCTCGCACTTGCACTGCGCCAAGCAACAACTCTTGACCCAAGACGCAAAGGCGTGCCTAGTAGCAAAGGAGTCATCTAAGTGGCCAACACAACCATATTTGACTACGGCGCAGGCAACCTCCTAAGCCTAAAAACCGCCCTAGAAAAAACCGGATTAACCACCACCATAGCCACCACCAAAGAAGACCTAACCCAAGCAGACGCCATCGCCCTACCCGGCGTAGGCAACTTTACCGCCTCCCTAGAAAAACTAGCGCCCGTAAAAGAAACGTTGCACACCAAAGCCAAAGAAGGCACCCCCATACTTGGCATATGCCTCGGCCTGCAGCTATTTTTCCAAACAAGCCAAGAAGGACCCGGAGAAGGCCTCGCACTCTTCAAAGGAGAAGTCAAACAACTCCCCACAACAACAGTAAAAGTCCCTCACATGGGATGGAACACCCTAAACATCAAAAAACCAACTGAGCTCCTCGAAGACATCACAGAGGGCACCTACGTATATTTCGTTCATTCCCTCTATCCTAATCCCGAGGACCCAACCATAGTGGCCACACAAACACATTATGGCCAAACCTTCACCTCTGCTATCGCCCAAAAAAATATTTACGGCACCCAGTTCCACCCTGAGAAATCCGGCGAAGCAGGTATCCAAATACTCAAAAACTTTGCAAAAATAATAGTACGGTAAGTGACAAACAATATGCAGTTAATACCCGCAATTGATCTAATGGGCGGAAAAATAGTCCGCTTAACCCAAGGCGCCGCCGAAACCGCCAAAACCTACGAAGCCCAATTCGGCACCCCCCTCCAAGCCGCTCAACGCTGGCAAAGCGAGGGCGCAGGCAAACTCCACATAATCGATCTCGACGCAGCCTTTAGCATAGGCGACAACCGCACCGTAATTGCCGAGATCGCAAAAAACATAACCAATCTACCCCTCCAAGTCGGCGGAGGCATACGCAGCTACGAAGTCGCCGAGAGCCTGCTCCAAGTAGGCGTCACCCAAGTCATCTTGGGCTCACTAGCCTTTAGCGCCCCCTCCGCTATCACAAAAATCCAAAGAACATTTGGCGATGACACCGTCATAGTCGCCCTAGATAACTGCAACGGCCACATCATGGTCGATGGCTGGCAAACTGAGACTCCCATGACCGTAGACGAAGCCCTGAACAAATACACCCAACTAGGGGTACACACATTTCTCATAACCTCCATCGCACAAGACGGCATGCTAAACGGCCCCGACATCCAAACCCTCACCGACGCCGTACAACAATCCTCAAACACCAACATAATCGCCGCAGGCGGCATAGGCTCCATAGCTGATTTAGCCGCACTAAAAACAATCAACTGCAAAGGCGCCGTCATCGGCAAAGCCCTCTACGAAAACCGCTTCACCCTAAGAGACGCACTAACCACCATAGGACCCTAACAATATGCCCCTAGCAAAACGAATCATACCATGCCTCGATGTCGACCACGGCCAAGTTGTTAAATGCATAAACTTTCAAAACCCCAAATCAGCCGGCGCCCCAACCGAAATGGCCAAACGCTACAGTGACGATGGTGCCGATGAGTTGGTCTTTTTAGACATTATCGCCTCAAGTGAAAAACGCGACATCATGCGCAAATACGTCCAAGATGTCGCAAAAACAATCAACATACCCTTCACAGTTGGCGGGGGTATTCGAAGTGTATCTGATGCCCGGCTAATTCTTTGTAGTGGAGCTGACAAAGTCTCTGTTAACACAGCCGCAGTCGAAAACCCCAACCTAATCACTGAGCTAGCTGATGCCTTTGGACGACAATGCGTCGTCTGTGCCATAGACGTCAAACGCAACCCCAACACCCCAACCAACGCAAAAAATACAGTAAAAACCACCGAGGGCACCGTTTGGTTTGAAGTCGTCACCTACGGCGGCAGAAAACCCACAGGTATAGACGCCCTAACATGGGCCACCAACGCCGAAAAATTAGGCGCCGGGGAGTTTTTAATCACCTCTATGGACAAAGATGGGACCAAAGATGGTTACGATCTTGAATTGACCCGCAATATAAGTGAGCGTGTTAATGTTCCTATAATTGCAAGCGGTGGAGCCGGAGAACCCAAACACCTCTATGACGTATTCACAGAAGGCAAAGCTGATGCCGCACTGGCCGCCTCAATTTTCCACTACAACAACTGTCCCATTCCAAAAGTCAAAGACTACCTACACAAAATGGGGGTGACCATACGACAATAATAACACCAAACGAACTACTCAAAAAACTAGATTTCACAAAAGGAAACGGACTCATCCCCGTTATAACCCAAGACGCCAAAACCAAAACCGTTTTGATGCAGGCCTATGCCACTAAAGAAGCCGTGGAACTGACCCTTAAGACCAAAAAAGCAACCTATTGGAGCCGTAGCCGAAACGAAATCTGGATAAAAGGAGAAACCAGCGGAAACACACAAAAAATAATCTCTGTAAGCACAGACTGCGACTATGACTCACTACTATATCTAGTCGAACAAACCGGCCCCGCATGTCACACCGGAGAAAACAGTTGCTTCTACAACCAACTACTCTAACAAAACTTCACACTAACCTCATTTTTGAAAAATGCGTTTTTCTCTATTCTACTATCCAGACTGCGCAATAACGAATACTTCACACAGCCACGCCACAGTTTTTTGGAAGAGTTAATTGCATTAATGCAAAAATTGTGAAAAGTTGAAATGAATACGTTAAAATTAGCAAGAAAACAAACGATGGCTCTTGAAGGCGAGTGTTTTTGCGCAGTCTGTATCGATAACCAAAAAATTCGATCACAACCTCCTAAGACTCTTCACTGACCATAAAACGCTAATACACTTGAGTTGGCATTTAGAGATTCGATAAATTTCCATTGACTACACACATTATTAACGATGCGTATATCTCTGTATCCCGGTCGTTTCCCGTAATGGTGTATTTGATATTTTTTATCTACAAAATCCTAAAAATCCAAACCAAAGAACGGCTGATGTTTTGACTCTGCGATATATAACCGCCAGATTCAGTGTTCCCAACCCGCTCAGAGGCAGAGATGACGTATGCGTTACTATAAATTTGGTCAATGCGGCTGAGGAGAGGCTACTCCAGAGTGGGTGATAGTTACTACTTAGAGTTCCGATTGCCTTTGAACTGTGCTTTATGTACTGCAGGTTAATTATGAGTTTTATTAGTTTTACTTAATAAGTGTGTATTGAGTATGTGGATTTACTGTATTTTTGTGTGTAATGACTGTTTGTTTGAAGTATTTGCTATTTTGTAATAACTTTTTTAAGGTATGTTGTATTGCTTACTTGCCTGTCTGTTAGGTGATAGCGGATAGGAAACCAAATTTGATAAAAACAAATGACTTCAAAAAAATATCAATAGCGGTTGTCGTAGCTCTGCTAGTTTCATCGATGTTTGTTATGTCGGTAATGGCGGCGAATACGGGAACAAATTGGGATTTGTATGACACAGAAAACGATGCGATAAGGATTAACCTTCAAAGAACCGGAACTGGAAGTAACCTCTGGTTTCATGTGACTTTGTATGTGGATGACGTGGAAACAATCCATGTTGATGTCCCCGCCAAAGACTTTGGGAGCGGCACTTTTAATGCCTATGTTACTATCGGCGGTTATACCTTATTTGTACCTATACAAGGCAATAATTTTGGAGGCAAAGATGGTGCACCAAGAATTATTGATGGTATTGGAACTGGTCACAACTGGAATGAGGTCGGTCGTCTAAACCCGACTTGCGTAGACGATGGGTACATTTCATACGAATGCAAAACACACGGTGAGCGGTATACTGAAGTATTAATGGCACTGGGTCACGATCTCTCTTCAGTTACTGTAGCTGCAACTTGTGAGGCAGATGGTTCAATAACTACTACTTGCAGTCGTTGCGATTATGAAGACATTGAAGTT
>JAIRQQ010000042.1 GCA_031256395.1 Nitrososphaerota archaeon | reverse complement strand
AATGGTAATGATGGTGGTTCTAGTAGTAAGCCAAAGACTACACCTACACCTGCCCCGTCAGTTCCAGCTCCTAAAGATAATGATGATGAACCTATAGTTACTCCTACACCACCACCGCCTCCAGAAGAACCTGAATCCACATGGGCTGCTCTAAATCTAGCATTAGGCATACTTGGACTTGCATTAGCACTCATAGTAACAATATTTGTAATACTACAACGCAACAAACAAAAGAAACAACAACATACTGGGTTAGCTACAGAGGAACGTGTGGTAGTAAATCGCCGCATTAACCTTCTATTAGCATTAACACTTGTTGTAAGCGTTGTGAGTATTATTCTATTTTTACTCACTGAAAACATGAATAATACTATGGGATGGATAGATCAATGGACCATTGTAAACGCCATATTATTTGCAATAATAACTATAGCGGTAGTGTTTGTGTTAAAAATCAAAAACACACACACTAAAAACACAAACACATCACCATAAAAAAATCACCCTCTTTTTCCTTTCCATTTTTTATCTTTCGGCGGATATTTTCTTCCTGAGCCTTGATTTTCCTAAAATTTTGTCGTATAATGTTAAATGTGTTGATGCACACTAACCAATATCTTGGAAGTTGGGTGCATGGTCGATAAAAATATCAAACTCTTTGAAAACAAACATGTTCGCACGGCTTGGGATGAGGAAAAAGAGGATTGGTTTTTCTCTATTGTTGATGTTGTTGGTATATTGACCGACCAGCCGACACAGCGCGGCGCCACGCTATATTGGGGCAAGTTAAAGCAACGCCTAAAAGAAGAAGGCTCCGAGTTGTTGACAAATTGTCAACAACTGAAAATGCAAGCTGCAGACGGCAAGTATTATAAAACTGATGTTGGAAATACAAAACAAATTTTGCGTTTAGTGCAGTCCATACCATCACCAAAAGCAGAGCCGTTTAAGTTGTGGTTGGCGGCGGTCGGTGCGGAGCGTATTGACGAAACTATTAACCCTGAAGTGCGCCCAGATAGGGAATGATAAGATGCAGAATAGGTCCTGCTTTCGAAGATAACCGAAGAAACGAACTGCCTAACCGAAAGGCGAAACGCCGACACGGGAACATAGCACGACAGCAAAGCGGAAAGTAGCCCTTATACACAAGAGCTCAACTGAACCGCAACGTTAAGCGAATACGAGGATAAAGCATGAATGTTGAAGGCAAGTTTCAAGCCTCCATTTCGATTGGGCAGAGGAAAGTGTATGCACCAGACCAACCATCTACATCAACCTCTGAGATAAGCAACACTACAACAGCTCTGGGTGTAGTGGGTTATCAACAAGCTTATCTGACAGGCCAGAGAACTGGTTCTAACGAAACAAACACCTATCCGACAATTCGCACACACCGACTTAGCATTCTAACTGGGGATATCCTAAAAGAGAACGCCAAAAAAAGCTATAGCCCACCAGAGCTTGAAAATCTCTCAAGGATACGGAACGTTCGTAGTAGTCTGATGACTCAGAAGGGTGTCCACACGGCGAAGGGACGTACCTGCTACGTACTAAAATCAGAGTTGATTAGGGAGGAACACCTCAATTAAACCAACAACCGAGATTTTAGCAAACATCAACAAAAACTCTATGAAAAACAAACAAGAAACCTTTACCCGACTCTATCGCTACCTCCTACGAGAAGACCTCTACTACCAAGCATACAAAAACCTCTATGCAAACAATGGTGCTGCAACTAAAGGTATAGATGATGACACTGCCGATGGCTTTAGTGAAGAAAAAATTCAAAAAATCATAACTGCTCTAAAAGACAATACTTATCAACCCAAACCAGTACGTCGAACCTACATAGAAAAATCCAAAGGAAAGAAACGACCTCTGGGCATACCAACATTTACTGATAAACTAGTGCAAGAAGTGCTACGTATGGTCTTGGAAGCTGTGTATGAACCACTTTTTTTGAAATGTTCGCATGGTTTTAGACCTAAACGAAGTTGTCATACTGCTCTAAGTAGTATCAAAAAAGAATTTGGAGGTGCTCGCTGGTTTGTAGAAGGCGATATCAAGGGATGTTTTGACAACATTGACCACCCTAAATTGATAGAATTGATTTCTAAGAAAGTCAAAGACGCGCGTATAATTCAGTTGATTTACAAGTTCTTAAAAGCTGGATATCTCGAAAACTGGCAATATCATAAAACCTACAGCGGTGCGCCTCAGGGAGGCATACTCTCACCTTTGCTCTCAAACATTTATCTACATGAACTGGATAAATTTGTGATGCATATCCTAAAACCATATTTTGACCAACCACCCACCCAGAAATACACTACAGACTATAACTTACTTCGAAGCCATATGGAAGTCACCAAACGATGTATGAAAAAATTAAAAGGTATCGAACATCGACAATGCATTGACGAACTCAAACGTACTCGAGCTTTGTTGCTTAAAACTCCTTCTAAGTCGCAAACAGATAAGAAACTCGCATATTGCAGATACGCCGACGACTTTATAATCGCTATAAATGGGAACCGTACGGATTGTTTATGGGTTAAAAGTAATCTTTCTGAGTTTATACATACTTATTTGAAGATGGAGCTTAGTGAAGAAAAAACGCTAATAACTCATAGCAGTCAGTATGCCAGATTTCTTAACTACCGAATATGTGTCCGACGGAACAGCTCCATTAAACCCAAAGGAGTGAATAAATGCACAAGACGAACATTGATGAACCAAATTGATTTAAGTGTCCCATTTGAAGATAGGATAAATAAATTTATTCTTTCTAAGGGGATTGCTAAAATCAGAGGTGATTCTTTTGTTCCTGTCCACAGGAACATATGTGTGGTTAGTACTGCTCTTGAAATTGTTTCTATGTATAATGCGGAGTTGAGGGGTCTTTGTAACTATTATGGGTTGGCAAGTGATT
>JAIRQQ010000015.1 GCA_031256395.1 Nitrososphaerota archaeon | reverse complement strand
GATGGTACCTCGACTACGACGGGGTATTCTAATGCTGGTGTGTCGGTGTCTGTGCCTCATACGTGGAGTACTCAGGGAATATATAATGTTAAGGTTTATGCGCAGTGTGAGAGTGGGAGTTCTAGTAGCTGGTCTTCGTTGCGTGAGGTTGTGGTTGGTGATATCTATTTGTTAGAGATAGGTTCTGCTACTAATCAGTGGATTTATCCTGAGGTGGATGTTTGGGTTGATGGGGTGTGGATTGGGACTACGCCTGTGAGTTGTTTGATTCCTGCGGGTTGGCATACTGTTGAGGTTTCTGAGTATAGTGGTGTTTGGGAGTTTGTGGAGCTGAGTGATAGTTATGCTAATGGTGCTAGCAGGCCCATATATTCCAATACACAGCTGACTGCCATTTACTTTTGTAATGGGAAGTGAGGTGTATGGCTGGTGTAAGCTGGTTAGTCTTGTGTCCTTTTTCTTTTTTTAGGTTTATTTTAATGATTTGGCATGTATATGTTGGTTTGATTCGATTTTGGGGTAAACTTTATGTTGTATGATGTGGCGTTATAGGCGGGGTTGGATATGAGTAGGGTTGTTTGTTTTGTTTTGTTTTTCTTTTTTGTAGGTGTGTTTTTGGTTGTTGGGGTTTGTTCGGTTGGGGCTTCTTCTTCTTTGGTTGAGGATTCTTGGAGTTCGGGGGCGTCTATGTCTCAGGCGCGGTCTGGTTTGGGGGTGGTTGCTGTAGATGGCAAGATTTATGCGATTGGCGGCACCACAAACGGTCGATCTGATAAGGTTGTGGGTACTGTTGAGGTGTATGATCCTGTGTTTGATAGTTGGACTACTTTGGCTTCTATGCCTACGCCTAGGAGTCATTTTGCTATAGCGGCTTATCAAAACAAGATTTATTGTATAGGTGGATGTGTGGGTGTGACTGTGGATCAGTGGGGGTTGCACTCTTCGGCTGTCATCTCGAATGTGGTTGAGGTTTATGATACGACTACAAATACTTGGACAAAGGGTATAGCCCGTCCACCTTACGGGCTGGCGAATAAGCAAGCATCAGTTGTGAATGGGCAAATTTTTGTTCAGATGGGGTTTCATGAGTTGTTTATGTTTGATCCGCTTACTGGGGTGTGGACTGATAAATATTTGATGCCTGTCACGCCTCAGAGTAGCCGTTCGGTGGCTAGTTTGGATCCTGTTGTGTTTGTTGTGGATGATAAGCTGGTATTTACTGGTGAATTTGTATCTCGTGATTTTCCAGAGGGGAGTAATTTTTATATTTATGGTTCTCCTGAGGCGATGGTTTTGGTTTATGATCCTGTTTTTTGTGTTTGGAGTCGGGAGGTGGTGGGGCCTTTGGTTTTGTGTGATGGGGTGGCTTTGGTGACCTCAGGTGTTTATGCTCCTCAAAGAGTTTATTTCTTAGGACGCGCGCCGGGTAGTACTTTTGGTGAGGTGTTGACTAATCAGGCCTATGATTTTGCTGATAATTCTTGGCTGCTTGGTGAGGATATGCCTAATCTTCGGACTGATTTTGGTGCGGCAATCGTTGATGATGTTTTGTATGTAATTGGCGGCTATGTTTCTTTGGAGGTTGCTGGGCGTTCTTCTGTGGTGCCTGTTGCTTTAGTTGAGGCGTATGTGCCGTTTGGTTTTCGGTCTGTACCCATGGTTGAGGTGGTTTCGCCGCTAAGTGAGGCGGTGTATAATGTGTCGAGTGTTGATTTGGTGTTTGTTGTGGATCGGCCGGCTAATCAGTTGTATTATTGTGTTGATGGCGGCGCTAATGTGACTGTTGTGGATTATAATGTTACTTTGTCGGGGTTGTCGGGTGGTGTTTATAATGTGACGGTTTTTGCGGAGGATAAATATGGTAATGTTGGGGTTTCAGAAACTGTTGTTTTCACAGTTGTTTCTCAACCTGATCCTATACTATCTGTTTTTGTTGTGGTGGTATTGTGTGTGGTGTCTGTGTTGGTTGTAGCTGTTTTGTTGCTGGTTTTGAGAAGGCGCAGAGCCAGTAAGTCTTTGCCGATGGGTTGAATTGAGTTTATTTCTGCTGTGGCTGTTTTGTGTAGTCAATAATCAAAAATAACATCATTTTTCCCATGTAATCGAAACCTTTATTCTTAAATAACCTCACTTTCGCCATGTAATTGTAATCTTTATTTTTGCATTATTCGCCTGTAGTGATAACCTGCACCCAGCTATGAACCCTCCAGAGGCACCCAAATAATATTGGAAAACTCTTTCTGCAACTTTGCAAAACAGAAAGGACAACGTCTGATCACAGAAGTAACAGGAGGCTTAACCCAAAACTCAACAGCATACTCACCACAGTTATCACACTTTTCACCTGGAAAAATCCGCTTGAAAAGACCGGTAATACCGCGGGAGGGTTTTGCCGATGCCGCTTGAGCGGACCCAACAGAGATCATTGTCTGATCAAGCAAAGATAGTGAAGATAATGATTTCTCCACATCTGTCTTCACTTCATCTTCACTCCCCAAATAACCGCCAAAAACAGTTGTTTCACCAAAATAGGATTTTTCTAAAGAGTTATTATTCGTTAGTGAAGACAGTGACGATAGTGAAGACTCCAAGGAAAGCTCAGGCAAGGCAGACAGATATCGGGTTTTAAGCCGATTAATAAAAACAACATCATACCAAAAACCACTTGGACCACCAGTTAGCCGAGTCGGCCTAAAACCCAACCCTTTAATGGAGTGGCCAATAGACCTCGATCCCCGCTTCTCCTTCTCAGCCAACCCCTCATTAAAAGCCTTCGTCACATCTGAAACCCCACACTTACCACCATGCACCCTACCTTCACATTTTATAATGGCCTCTAAAAGCCGCGCTTCAAAACTCACCGAATCCGACGCCGCCTTATCAGCAATAGTCCCAAACAAATGAGCAACAATACGGTCTAGAATTTCCTTTGAAGGCGCAACCTGCATAAGAGCAACATAAATTTCCAAAGCACGACCATTATTAAAATCAGGATAAACACTGAAAAAATCATCAATCAACCCCGCATAAATCCGCCCAAAGTTCTAAAACGATACATCAAAAGCTTATTTCGAATCCGCAAAGCCCGCCCCTCATCAACAAACACCTCCACCCGTCTAACAGCTTTACTCATAGCAGTCTTAATACAACGGCTCTCCACAGTCTCTGGCAACAACTTTGTACCCGCCAACACCTTAAAACCAAACACATCAAACGCTTCAGGCACAAACCCACCCTCAACATCTTTACTTGACCGAACAGCATACTGACCCTTTTTATAACCTGCATTCAAAATTTTAATCAACTCAGAAGCCTCCTTATCATCAAGATTATCCATCTCATCAAGCAACAACAACGGATGATATTCCTCTATAATTCGAAATACAGCAGAAACACTAATAGACGCAACCATCAAAGGACGATACCCCAAAGCTTTGAAACACTCCAACCCTCGGGTTTTACCCGTTTCCTTAACACCTAAAAACTCATAATAAGGAACAGAGACAAAATCCTCCAAACGCCAAGTAGCCATCACATAGAGAGCAAAAACATCATAATCAAGATCATTAGGCACATCAAGATGATCATAAATAAAACCACGAACCTCATAAAAAAGGGTCACTTCATCAGTATATTCTTGAGCGGATGTGCAGGCAGGCCAAAGCAAAGGACTAACCTCCGATTTTGCAGATATAAGGGGAACATAAGTAACATCTTTAACACGAACAGATAAAACGGGATGCTCATATTCCTCTACCCTGCCCGCAACACGATTATAAACCATGTAGAAACTACCTTGGCTGGAAGTGTAACATTGCTCAAATATGAAATCAGAGGAAGCAAACCCTACACTTATCGATGTCTGTTCCTTGCTATCTTTTTTACCGGTCTTTTTGTTACTTCGAAACAGTTGCCGCCAAGAACAAACCGCTTGATTCTCAGAATATAAACAGTACCCATAACTCAGAATTGACTCACAAGTATGAGGCGCATGCCCAGCAACAGAGTCAACTTGAGTCAAAGTTGTTGAGCGATCAAAGTCATTTTGGTCTTTGAAAAGCTCAACAATATGCTCAAAAGCTACACCTAGAGATAGATACTTTGCAGCTATATTGAGCCGCATAGAATGCCCCAACGAACCTCCAAGTTGCTGCTTAAGAGCCACAGTTGTACAGGGACGAACACTATAGGATAAGCGTTGGGTGTTCACTGTTGCAGATAACGTTGTTGAAGAAGATATGTAGGATTTCAGCGTTTTGTTTAACGGTACTTTATGCCGTTTCATAGCAGATATAAAGAGGGTTTGGAGGTCATCGATCTGGGCGATTTCCATATCTGTGTTAAGTATCTGGTAACCGGTTGTGGGTGTGACTACGGTGCATCTTTCGCCGCCAAGTAATTCCAAACAGCAGGATTTGCTATAGTTTGGATTATAATCACAAGGTATCAGGCTCCAGTAATAAGCATGAGTACCCCCATTTATGGTGCCCTCAATAAGGGTGGGGTGTTGTTGTAGAATTTCAGCTAAGATATTTTTACCAAGCGCTTTAGTCTCAATCGATGCTTCGCCTTTAGGATCATAATCTATGAACCGCAGATAACACCCGTTGTTAGCTTTTCGTGTAATTACAAGTGCAAAGCCATCAATTGGGTCATAGACTCGTTTAGCGGGGTCGGTTTCTTTGGGGTTGCGACAAAGCATGCTTTGCCAGTTGATAGAGTTAAACTCTGAGGGGGTTTGGGGTTCTGTCTGCCATTTTTGCCAGCGGTAACAGAGGTTTTTACCCCATTTCTCTTTCTGTTTATTCCAATAAGTAGCAATGGGAAATACGGCTAAGCCTTGATTGTGCCAATATGCGGCGGCTTGTTTGAGCGCTTCAAGACGGGTATTAGACGGCTGGGGTGATTGGGCGGGCAGGGGTTTTTTTGTTGTATTGGGTAACTCTGTGTTTGATGTTGTTTCTTTGAGTGGCTGTATTGTGTTGTGATTTGTTGTTGTGTTTGGGGAAGTGGAAGTGTTTAAATTTGTTGTTTGTTCCCTATTCATATGCGTCCCTTCGGATAGTTTCTATTTGTTGGGTTTGCGAAGCGTTTGGAGTGGGGTCAACTGTTGCAGGGTGGCCTGCTCCAAGCGTTAAAGCTTCCAGGTATTCGAGTTTGTGTTTTATTTGGTCGAGATATATTTTGTTTTTATCTTGTTGATTCATGTGGGTTATTTCCTTTATTTTGTTCAAATATTGGTTTGAAGGTTAGGCAATCGGTGGCTTCCATGTCTAGGGCGGCTACACGTTTGCCTTCTTGTTCTTCAAGCCGCAACAGCCAACCTTTGGGGATGGTTGCTGTTGCGCCTTTGTTGTTTCTTAGCAGGCTGACTTTTTGTCCTATGATTTTTTCCCCCGATTCATGGGTTAATCTACAATATAACAAGTGAAAACTTATATGTGTTAGCTCACTTAGTATAGATCACATAATAAAGTGGTGTTGAGCGAAGAATATGCCAAAGAGAAAGGGAGAGACACGAAAAAAAATAACTGATCTGCTAAGTGAGCACCCCTATAGTTTCAAGGAATTGCAAGAAAAAGCAAAAATTCATCCCTATGTGTTATCCAGGATATTAAAAGACGCCCAAGCTGAAAATATTTACAGCAAAAACAGTCAAGGCAAATGGTGCCTCAAAGACGCCAAATACACAACAGCCGAACATGAAGATAGACGTTTAAAACATTCCCAAGGTTTGGTGCGGGTTTTGGAATTTTTAAGAAACGCACCAGTACGGCAAATAATGGTGCAGGAAATACTGCTCTACAGTTATGTTCATGGCGAACATGCAGATTTTGAGGTGTTGAGAGAAAAAAACTGTGCGCTAGTGGAGAGTCTGCGGCGATTGAGTGAAAAAGTTTACCCGTGTTTTGACAGTGCCCTTACTATGCAGCTGAATAATTGGGGAAAAAGAGACATCGTCAAAAGTGACTTTTCAATAGAAGCGTATTGTGCTATAAGGATACATCTTGCAAGTTACAAGTATATTTCAGAGGCATTTAAGAAAATGTTGTTTGCTTATGTGGAATCTGATGTTTTTCTCGAAAAAATAAAAAGCCTTAGGGCTTCTGAGGAGTATCGCCAGTTAAGCTTTAGAGACACAGGTCTATGTGGTGTTGAAAAACTTACTGCCGAAGAGCGGAAAAAACTCGAGGATTATGATAAAGAATGCCACAGTTTATTAGATCAATCGTTTGATCACAAAGTAGAGAGAGGGCTTATAACTAAATTCACCGTAGACAAATTTGACGGTGACATTAAACGATTAATCAAAAGTATAGTGAGAGATAACCTGCCCTTAGAGGGAGAATGCCCGTTTTGCCCAAAATAATAAGGGGGATCGCTCAGGGTGTGTTGGTTGATTCTGTGGGCAGGGTTTCTGTTTCTTTTTCGTTGGGGTCTACTTTGTTGAAGTCCTGTTTAATTGATTGTATTACGGCGAAAACTTCTTGTTTGAAATTCAAGAAATCCTGAGTTTGTTTCTCTAATTGTGCTTTTATTTGAGTGTTTTCAGCTTGGAGGATGTCAAATTGCTGTTTTGTCGTACCGTTTGTGTTGTCATTTTTTGTGAGTTGCAAGTTTCGGTAAGCCTTCTGCATGTACTCCTCCATCCGGAGAGCAAGCCGGTTCTGGCCGCCGTATTGATGCTCAATATCCCCTACGTGTCCCATCATGGCCTCCTTCACTTTTCCCGGAATCTCAGCATCCACAAGAGCATCCTCAAACCCGTCCCGCAGGCTTTTAGGTGAAAAACCAGCAATATTGCCATAACCGGCTTTCTTAATCACTTTAGATAAGATTTGGCTTATCCCTGCCGAATCCAGAAAGCCCTCGCGGCCCTTAAAGAACGGTTCGCCGCTCGCTGGTTCACCTCGGATTTTTTTATATGCTAAAAACTCTTGGACAATTTCTGGTGTTGTGACACCGTGCCAAATCTCCTTATTCTTTTCTCTACAACCCTTATAATATTTGAAGGGCTCAGCAGGAAAATTGGAGTAGTCGTTTTCAGCTATATCAATTGGAACTATTCCATTTTGGAAAGCCAAGGCAAAGATCAAACGATCACGTGCTGAATCACAGAAACTGTAGATTTCCCGACACATTGCATTGTCTGGGCTGTATTTTTCAGTTTTACGCTTTTTACTATATTTCATAATGCCAAGGTTGAGTTTATAACGGCTAGAGTTGTTCTTGAAAAATCCTTGGATGCGGCCGATTTTCCCCGCAATACTTCGACCAGTTTGATTTTTATCTTCAAGATATTTTTTGTAGGCTCGGACTTTACGTTCGTAGTGGTCACTGGTTTCATCGTCAGCTTTAACCTGTATTTTTCGGTTGGCGATTACCTGATCGGGATTTTCTCCCAGCCATAAGAAAAACTCGGGAAGATTTTTACGATAATTGTCTTTTGTTCCACTGCTTAATGTTTCAGTGGCATTTTGTACTGTGATAAATTCTTCGAATGGTTTGCCGAATTTCTGCTCAAATTCGTTGACGTAGCCATCCGTTCTTTTTCTTGTTATGGTCATACACATATAAAGGTTCTGTGTTAATATAAATATTATTATTCTATATGTGTTCTTAGAAGAGTTCCCTATGCAGGAAACTCGTAGACAAAAAGAGCGAAAACACTTCTGGCTTATGATGTGTATCGCTGCCACGGGTCTTTTTGGTTATAATGTTTTGTGGTATTTACGAGACACCGATTTTACCGGCTTTCTTTTGCGTACGGTGGTGTTTATTTGTTTTATTTTGGCTATAGCTTATTGTGTGTACTTGGCCAACCCACTACTATCCGGTTTAGAGAGAACGAAATTTCCCGGATTATATCTTGTATTTGGCGGAATAGGCGGGTTTGCAATTGGCTTTTTTGGGTTATTACTCGTAAGTGCAATCTTTGGTCTTACTGGCGGCTCAAGTTTACTTCCAGTTATTGCTCCTGATTTAGTTCACCTTTTGAGTTATCTGGGTAGCACCACTATTATTGGTGGTATTGTGGGCTATGTCCTTGGTAAAAACCGAGACTTTCGCATACCCAATAGAGCAAATAACAAGATAAGCACTTAAAACAAACAGGCCTAACAATCTAGCATATCCAAAAAACTATGGATCCGTTTAAGGCGTTGTTGCTTTTTACATCTAATGTGTCATCTTTAGAATAAACACTTGATTTGAGCACCGCAGACTTTGCTGGTTGATTGGTGGTCAGTATTTTGATTTGTTTGGTTTAGCGGATGGTGGCTAGGGGTGGTTTGATTTGTGTGTTGTTTATTATAGCTATTGAGCCGTTTTTGCCTAGTCGTAGTTGTCTGTCGCCTCGAAAGACGCAGACTTGTCCGTTTCTTAGTTCTATCCAGTTGCCAACGTTGATTTGGTTGATTTGTCCGTCCCAGAGGCATAGGTTGATTTTATCTGTGTCGTCGCCTACTATGGCGTTTACGACTAGAATGTTGTTGCCGAATTGGGTGTGGACTTGGGTGGGTTGGGGGATTTCGAGAACTTCGGCTTTTATGTTGATGCGCTTCATGCCTGCTCGGAGGTCTTTGATTTGGATGTAGACTGATTCTGTATTTTGTTTAGCGATTTTCTTTTTGATTTTATCGCTGTTCATCCAGCTCTCAAAAGGATTGTCTTTTCGATGTAGGAATTCTTCTTCTACTCGGAATTGTGCTACGACATCGCCGTCTTTGGTTATTAGAAAGATGGTTTCGCCCTTTGTTTTGCCGCGGTATTCTATGCGGAGATTGCCGCAAACTGCTACTTTTTCTGTCTGTTTCGCTAATACGAGTGCTTGAAAAACTTCGTTTGGATAAACACTGTATTTGACTGAAAGTAGTGCGAGGTGTTCGCCTAAGGTTGATTTTTTCTGTCTCACTTTACCCTCTCGTGTTCAAATTCCAAGAAAAAGCAAGAGGTTACCTTTAATTCCTGCTTTTTCTCTTACCCGGTTTCTAAATCCGTATTATTCCCGTATATGGGGGTTTTACCTATATTAGGTTGACTATTCGCCGGCGCGTTCTTTTTGTTTTATTCATCGTGTTTGATGTGTTTTTGCCGCAGTATTTGCTGTGGGAAAGCATGTGATTTATAAGTATGGAGTGGATTTATGTGGGGGTAATGTGCAAATCAGTTGCACAGCAATGTATTAGGAAGTGAAATAGCGAAATGTCATATGGTAACAGAGAGATGCACAAGGCAACTTGCGCTGACTGCGGGAAAGAATGTGATGTTCCTTTCAAGCCAGACGGTACAAGGCCAGTTTACTGCCGAGAATGCTACTCTAAGCGTAGACCACCAAGAAGATACTAAGCGAAAGCTTTAGCATCTTTCAACAGTTAAATTTTCTTTTTTATTTTTTAACATTTTCTACCAATCATCTGCACTTATATTTGTTCTTTAACGCAAGCATCCACTGTTATGGATTGATTGTTGATTATTTATCTTCCAAATGCCTATACTGGTCCTCTTGGTGGTAACTATCGTTTTGTGGTTGGTGGTGTTGTGCATATTGGGATGTGATTTGGCTTGCAAAGGGTTTTTAAAGCACAACAGAATATGAAAAACCTCCATGGGCCCGTGGCTCAGTCAGGCTAGAGCGGAGGACTCTTAATCCTTAGGTCGCGGGTTCAATTCCCGTCGGGCCCGCCACACACTACCTCTATTTGGATTTTTACAAGTAAGCTGAATTTTTAACATGATGTTTTGTATCTTTTGTAGTGCTTCTGTATGAGTTGTTTGAATGTTTGCTGGTTGTTGTGTAGTGTTGTCTTTTGGGTGGTTTAGCTAAACGTTTTTTTATCCAATAAACTCCCTTTAGCAGGGATTTATTTGGCTAATACTAAACATGGTTATGATCACTATGAACTGCTAAGTGCTCTGCAAAAAAGTATTCGCAGAGGTATGGAATATGAGGCGGTTCATTTTGCGGTTGAGCTTGAAGAGTTTAATCCCACGATGCTGTGGAACCGTTTACGGGTAATTGCCTGTGAAGATGTGGGGCCCGCAAATCCAATGATGCCGCTTTTAGTGGATGTGTTGCAGAAAAATTATGCATCGGAGAAATCAAAGCTTGGCGAAAATTCCTCCCGGTTATTTTTGGTTGATGCAGTGGTTTGTTTGTGTTTTAGCCAAAAAAGCCGTATTGCAGATGATCTCCAAACGGTAGTTTATATGGAGCGGGAAGCTGAGGACAAGTTTCCTGCTATCCCCGAATTTGCACTTGATAAGCATACCGCCAGGGGTAAAGCGTTGGGCAAGGGTATAGATGACTTTTTCAATGAGGGTAATAAGCTGGAAAATGAAGCCTTTCTCAATCGTTACACTGAACGGGCAAAAGAACTTTTAAAAAAATACACCAAATAAGAAGCCTGCTTTTAGCTCGCGGCTTCTTTGGTTTATAGTTTAAGGGTAGTTATGTACCTCAAAAGGTTAAGGATAACTTTTCATAATCACCTGCCTCTACATACCATTTCTGCAAAAGATGTGCTGGATATGCTGGCGACCATTTTTTTCCGCCTGCTTTTAAGATTTAAATCGTTGTAGCGTTTATGTTTAAGTTTGTTTTTTATAGCACATCCAAAAAATCAAAGCGCTATGAAGTGCTGGTGTTATATTTCCGTCAATAAAGAAGGGGGTAGGTGGGTTTTTGTTTAGTAGTTGTCTTTTTTTCCGGATATGGCGGCCCAGATGAAGACTAGTGCGACAGTGAGAATTCCGCCTACCAATCCGGCAATTATGAAGGGTCCTATATCTGCTAGGGCGGGTAGCGCCTCTCCCAGCCAGGGGATGATGTATTGTGATGTTACTAGTGCTATAATGCCTCCAATAAAGCCTACAAGGAATATCAAGACAAACGTTTTTAGTCTGCTGGCCATTTACTTCACCTATTGATAGCTGATTGAGTGGCGGTTCTTTTTAGGCTAACTTACATGTTCATGTCTAAAATCGCCATTGTGTAAGCGGTGTTTAACAGTATCGTATATAGCTTGATAGGCTATCCAGTGCCATGTATATCCCTACATATATACGTGCATATTGTCGCCATATTAACAACGTATAATTCATTTTCCGCCATACTACGCTCTAAGAGGTAGTTAAATTGTCAGACAGATTCGCTAAAAAGTGGGAAAGTAAACGGGACGAAGAGCCCTTCACAAATCGCATCAAAGATGCAGTTAAACCGCCGGGACCGCTAAAACCACGCCTTGACTTTGCAGTAAGGCGTATTGAACTTCAAGTTCAAAAACTCGATCAAGCAACTGATAGATTTGGCCAAAGAGACAAAGCCATATTTGCTAAAATTGTCGATGCATACACCAAGCACGACAGCGCCCGCGCAAACGTCTTTGCCAACGAATTGGCAGAAGTCAGAAAAATGTCCAAATTAATTATGAATGCAAAACTTGCACTCGAACAAATCACCCTACGCTTAAGAACAGTCTCCGAATTAGGCGACGTAGTCTCCACCCTCGGACCAGCTGTTGGCGTACTCCGCTCAGTCCGCTCTGGTTTAGGTAGCGTATTCCCAGAAGCAGAAAATGAGCTAGGCGAAATTGGCAACATGCTTAGCGGAATCATGATTGAAGCAGGCCAAGGCAGCGGCATGACTCTCAACTTCGATGCAGTCAACGAAGATGCCTCAAAGATCCTAGTTGAAGCAGCAACAGTTGCAGAACAAAAGATAAAAGACAAATTCCCAGACCTGCCCCCAGGAATGCCAGCTTCCCCAGCTTCCCAAGCAGACAAAACCTACTAGAATAGAAGGAGAAAAAGCAAATGTCTAACTCCAATCTTTTTCTTTCTATCGGTAAACCAATCAAAAACGAATACGGCCGCATAATCGGAAAAGTCGCATCATTCGCACTAACACCCAACGGTAAATTCGACGCAGTATACATCGAATTTAGCGATGGCCAATTCCAAAAACAACCCATGGAAAGCCTACGCTTTAACGGCGCCGAAATAACATTCATATCAAAAATTAAATCCCAAGCAGGCACACTCTGCGACCAAATCCCCTTGATATGGCGCAAAGATGAAGCCCTAAAGGACTTGGTGGACAAAAAGAAAATCACCTCCGATATCTACCAAGAACTCCACGGCAGCTTTGAAAACGTCCTAAGCCAGCTCAAAAAAGAAGCCCAAATCATCATCGACGAATCCGCCATAGAAATCGAGCGATGCCAAGAAGAAATCGCCTCCCTAGGCTATGCCATCGCAAACCTCGAAATCGAACATGAAATCGGCCAAGTCGACGAAGAAAGCTACAAAACCGCATTTAACCTACTCCAAGAAACCCTGCGCCGCGCAACATCAGAGAAAACCGACTATGAACTAACCAAGAGCAAACTCGCAAGTGTCCTCTTAGGTGATCAAACCCCACCAAATTCTCAAATGCCCCCACCACCCAAACAACCAGTCACCAACAAAGTCTACGCTGAAACCGTCACCAACTCAGCCACCAAATTACCTGAACCCCCAGTTGTTGTCTACGTAAAAGAAATCGGCAAAACCGGTCTATAAGGAAAACCACGACAAACGTTCGGAGTCCAGGGACAAACATGAAATTTCCAACCAATAAAGCCCCTCCTCCGGTACGTGAAGTCGCCACCAAATCTATTTATACCCTAAAAACTCAACAAAGCAAACTAGAACAGGCTAGTTTTCGTCTAAAAGAGCGCGACCGCATTCTTTTTGAAACCTGCATGAGCGCACTCAAAAAAAATAACAAAGAAAAAGCAACCATGTGCGCCACAGAGATCTCTGAAGTGCGCAAACTCGTCAAATTCCTCTACAACGTTCAATTAGCTATTGAACGCGTTATCATGCGCCTTGAAACCATCAGAGAATTAGGTGACATAGTTGCTGACCTCAAACCAGCCCTTCATCTACTCCAAAACGTCTCCCAAGAACTCTTCCAAGTGTTGCCAGACGTCAGCACAGAATTAAACAACGTTAACTCTGCCATACAAGACACCCTCCACCAAACCACCCTAACAACAGATGAAAATGTCATTTCTGTAGGCAGAAAAACCGAAGCCGGCGAAGAAATACTAAAAGAGGTCTCAAGCTTTATTGAACAAAAAATCAATGAGACCCTCCCCGAACCGCCAGCTCTCACTCCACTTAAAGAAAAACTCATCGAAAAAATCCCCCAAGCACCCATCCGCGAAATGGTTGCCCTAACAGCAAGTTCTTCACAGGTATTTGGACAACAAACATTCGAACAATCCAGTTTTGATCCTGAGAAGACACTTTTCTCATACAAAAAATCTGAAGTCAAAGAATTCTCCGTAAAAGTTGAAAAAACAACCGCCGAATTTGAAGAAATTCTCCTAGCGTATGTACGCAAAACCAAAGGAGAAATTGATCTGAGCCGATGTTCCTCAGAACTACAAACCTCAAGCGAAGAAATCGAACGAACATTGGAGAATTTAGGCTCTAAAGGAAAAATCAAACTAGAATTACGCTCACCTGAATGAGGGAAAAGGAGAGGCAAACAACAACATGAGTGCATCAAGTGAATTAGAAAAAACAGCAACAGCCTACGCCCTAGACGCCGTACGGCTAGACAAACAAGGGCAAAAAGGCCGAGCTATAACCCTATACCAAAAAGCCATAGAAGCCTTACTACAACTGGTCCAACTCTACCCAGAGTATGGCCTAAACAAGGTTTATGTCCAACGAGCAATCGCTTACCAAGAACGCATAAAAGCACTCCAAGGCGCAGTTTCACCCATGGAGATGAATGAAGCCGCAAACGAAAGCGGCGAAAACGGCGGCGCAACTATGGATGGCAACAACGGCGGAGGAGGATCCACAAAACCCAACGAAGAACTCGTAGTTACCGAAAAACCCAAAGTCAGCTGGGCAGAAGTCGTTGGTCTAGAAGTCGCCAAAAAAGCCGTAAAAGAAGCCATCGTCTACCCAGTCCAACGCCCCGATCTATTCCCCCTTGGCTGGCCCCGAGGCATCCTACTCTTTGGCCCACCCGGATGCGGCAAAACTCTACTGGCAGCCGCCGTTGCAACCGAGATAGACGCCAACTTTTACTCCATCGACGCCGCCTCCATCATGTCAAAATGGCTAGGCGAAGCAGAACAAAACGTAGCCAAACTCTTCGGATCCGCCCGCAAATCAGCCACAGAGGGCAAACCCGCCATAGTCTTTGTCGACGAACTAGACTCACTGATGGGCAATCACAGCAACGAAGTCGGCGGCGAAATCCGAGTCAAAAACCAATTCCTAAAAGAAATGGACGGCATCGCCGACAAAGGCAAAGCACTCCACGTCTACATCATGGGCGCCACCAACAAACCCTGGGACCTAGACTGGGCCTTCATACGCAGATTCCAAAAACGTATCCTAGTCCCCCTAGCAGACAGCGCCACACGCCTAAACATGCTCAAACACTACACCGAAACACTCACCGTCGAAACCAACATAGACCTAGCCGAGCTAGCACGACTAGCAGAGGGCTTCAGCGGAAGCGACATACGCGACGTCTGCCAATCCGCCCAACTAAAACTAATCGGCGAATTCTTCGAATCCGGCAAAGCCACCGACAAAGAAGCCAAACCCCGCGCCCTAACAATGGCTGACTTCCGCCAAATCTTCGAAGAACGCAAACCCTCCGTATCACTTGATATGCTAACAAACTACAACCGATGGTTCGACGCATTCAAAGCACTATAAACAAACAAACGGAGAAACAAAGAAAACAGTAAAGCATGGTTGGGTGGAAAGGTCTGGAGACCGATAATTTTAACACGCTCTCCCTTCTCCCCCTCATACTATCTCCAAGCCCCACAAACTAAAACCAACCTGCTTCTTTTTTACCCTACATGTCATGTCTATCACTTGGTAATTATTTTGTTTCACGAGTTCCCCATCGGATGTGGATCGATGCTGGAAGAATCATAAAACCCCCGTTTCATGGGTCAATTAATTTTGTCCCAAAGCCTTATTTTTGAACTATCCTTATGTCCGAACAGATATTTCCATAATTCAGATATCTTCTTTGGTTGTGAGAATTATTAGTGTTGCTTACTAGATTTCAAAGTTAAGAACCCTGCGGTTATGTCTTTTCTTGAAATATACCGATAGCGTTATTGTAGCTATCACAGCTGTTACACATACTGCAGTTATAATGGCTGTAACTAAAGTTCGCTCTGAGGTGACTCTAAACGCAATGGTTTCCGAAACCCCCACATTACCCAACATGTCCTCTGCACAAACAGTCACACTATGTGTCCCATCTGGTAACCCTGACAATGTAGTATTTCCAACAATAGTCACATTAGCACCCCCATCAACACAATAATACATCTGACTAACAGGTCGATCCACAACAAACTCCAAATTTGTACTCGATTGATTATACCGCTGATTTAACGGCGAAACCACCTCAACAACAGGTATCGTTCGATAACCAAACGGAACATACTGCTCAACTAAAGTAACCGCCCCTAACTTTTTATAGTCTGTATATCCGCCAATTATGTACAAAACATCATCAACAACTGCAGCACCAAACCTTATCCTATTGGGCGATATATCTGTGCCAATTGTCCAAGCATCGCTTCCCAAATCATACGCCTGATTAGTCAACACCTCGTCGGGGGTACTTCCTGGTGCGGTTCCTAAGAAATAAGCTCTTTGAGGAGTATAAACACCCGACGACACCAACGCAATACCGTCACAGAAAATTATAGGCCCTATTTTTTCTTCCCTCCAAACATTAGTTCTGGGATCATAAACCATACTCTTCACCTGTATTGGGTGCTCCGAATTCGGGATTTCAAAATTACCTGCAACTATAATTGTGTTATTTACAACAAACGAAACCACACGTGCACTCCTGAGATTTATAGGTATATCGGCTTTACGGACCCATGCATCAGTGTCTGGATTATACATAAACAAAGAATTGCCCGATAGAACGAAAATGTAGCCGTTCACAACATTAGCCTGCAGATATCCCGCTTGAAGCGGTATAGGCGCCATAGTTGACCAACTATTTGTAGATGTATCATAAACCTCATTCGCATCCGATAGAATATCCTTAGTGGACCAGGACGTATATGCATACCTTCCAGTCGAGAGGTCAATATGGGGATTTGGGATCTCATAAGGTATTGTGGTGACTATGCCGCCTATGCAATAAATCTTTACTGTATGAGCGAAAGAGACGCAAACGGAAGATTTTGCTTGCCGACGAAGTCGGAAATGACGCCGATATGCGGCATTTCAAAATCAACATAGAAAATCGGGATAATCCAAAACTATCATTACTATATCTGAACACGCAAATTGAAATATATATCGGAGTGTAGCAAAGTGACGCTCCGAATTTTTATAAAATTTTTCGTCTCTGCTGGGGGTGTCCACTCTTGGCAGGGACGTTTTTGTGTTTGCCTTTCTAAGTTTGGGCGGGTGCGCTCGCGTCGCCAAGCGGTCGCGGGTGCTCCCGATCAGCGCCGCTCACACAATACCACAACACCGAAGAACACGAAGCAGGAACGGGTTTGTGTCGTGCAAAAATCGGGTCGGGTGTTGGCGGGTCGGGTCGTCCCAGTCGGGCGGGTCACGTCCAACTTTGGGCGGGAACCTCCTTTTGTTCACACTAAAATTTTGGAAACGACGCTAACAACAAAAAGGGCGCACTTACGTGTTGCTTCGCACCACGGTATAACGGACAAACCCCGCAGAATATGCTGTCTTAAAGGCTTTTTTGGGCAGGGGGTTCGGTGAATGGGTATTTATCATCTGCATTTACAAAACATCAGCCGAGGCTCAGGACGCTCCGCAACAGGCGCGGCGGCATACCGAGCAGGCGAAAAACTACGATTAGTAGAGAAAGCCGCATACCGAGCAGGCGAAGACCTGCGCGACCAAGACACACAAATAACCCACGACTACACCAAAAAAAGCGGCGTAGTACACAAAGAAATAATATTACCCGAAGGCACACCAAAAAAATTTGAAGACAGAGAAACCCTATGGAACGCCGTGGACGCCACCGAAAAACGCAAAGACGCCCGCCTCGCAAAAGAAATCAACATCGCCCTGCCGACAGAATTTGATTTAGAGGAACAGATTGAAGTTTTGCACAAATACATAAAAGACAATTTCACAGAAAAGGACGTAATTGTCGATTTGAACATTCACAACACAGGCAACGGCAACCCCCACGCACATATTATGTTTCCAACCCGCCACATCACGCCGGAAGGGTTCGGCAAGAAAAACACATATTTGGACAGCAAAACAAATTTGTTGATTTGGCGCGAAAGCTGGGCAAACATCAATAATCGTAAATTTGAGGAAAAAGGACTTGCGGAACGCATAGACCACCGCACACTTGAAGCGCAGGGAATAGACCGCGAACCAACTATCCACATGGGACACACGGCTTGGGCGTTAGAGAAAAAGGGTGTGCAGACCGAGCGGGGCAATATAAACCGCGACATCAAACGCCGCAACGATGAACGCGCCGCAAAAGCAGAGACGGAACGCAAAGATGACCCGCAGGACAACAACGCCACACCTAAGAATAAGTTGCCTGCGCTGAGAAAGTGGGGCGGCAGTGCGGAGCGCGACATCTTGATGTCGGTGAAGCACAGCATGAGAGAATTAGAGCAACATCTCAAAGACGAAAAAGCCGCCCAAATCGCCGAAAAATTGCAACAACAACGCGCCGCCCGCGAAGAAGCCCAAAAAATCACAAAACACCTAAACGAACTGGAAAAGAATTATATCACTACCGACAACGAAATTAACGCCTTGACAGATGTGCGCGATGAGGCTAATTATCACCTTCCGTCGCTGAATTATCGTCTTGAAAATATTGACGAACACACCCAAAATACAGAGACGGTACAAAACAGGCATACAACACTCCGACAACAACGCAAAAAAGCGCATTTTTGGGAGATACGGCTCAAACGGGATTTAGACAGAAAAATCGAACAAGTAGAGGACAAACTCCTTGACGCACGGGCACATTTCAAGGTTCGTTACGGTATCGAACCCGAACAAGCCCCCCAAGAAATCAAACGTATCGAAGAAAAAATCAAAACATATACCGACAAGCTCAAAAAAGCCGCGCAAATCCCCGAACTTTCAAAGAAACTAAAGGATATAGAGAAAGAATACCACAAACAGAAAATCCTCATCCAAACCCACCCCGACAAAGAACTGATAGAAAAATTATTATCCCGACCAAAACCCCCGCCCGAAACCGTCCGCGAACGTCTGCAATATGAGCGAATTAACCAACGGCTCAACACAATAACCGAACACAACATCGAGGACATAATCAGGGATTGCGAACGCCAAAACACGCAAATGGTGCGCGATTTAATGTCACGATACCGAGAGGAACAGCAAAGAATCCGCGAAAAAGAACGCGAACGCGAGCGAATCCGTGAACGCAACCGCAACCGAACAATCGAACAAAGCCGCTAAACGATGAATAATGCCAAAAAAAGCATTAAAAAAATTTATGGGCACTCCATATTTTTACAAATATTTTCCTGTTTGCGTGTTACAATACATATTCATAAAATCCAATTTTAGGGGGCGACATAATGTCACCGCAAGAAACTATAATGCAACTTATAGACCAACAGCAAAAGCAACAACGAGAAATGATTATACAGATTATACGAGAAGTACAGCAAACCCCCAAATTCTCAAAAACATTGAGACGCAGAAAAACAGAAGAAAACAACGATAGTGCCGATTTTAAGCCAAACGAGATACGCACCACACTAAAAACGGCAAACCGCATAAACGAGCCTACATATATTAACTCTGAAAAAAAGCCGTCTAAAGGACTACACGCCAAGAAATTCAACACCATAGAATCGGCAAAGCACAGGAAGCAATTACAAAGTTCCTATCTTAACACGGGCAGAAATTTGCAAATTCTAACAGCGGAGCGCGACGGGTTGCTGAATGAAAAAATGAGTTTAATCCGCCGTGCCGAAAAAATAGACCAAGAAGCCAAAAATGTCCAAAAATTAGGTGATAGTTTAAACCGGTTAGAATTTGAGTATAAAAAGTTGCATTTTTGGAATTGGATACGGAAGCCGAAACTTGAAAAAGCAATACGACAAGCGGAAATTGATTATCGAAGTGCGCTCTACTACTTTGGAAAAGAGCACCATATCAACCCGAGAGATATACCCGAAAAAATAACGCAGATTCAAGAAAAAATTCAATCGCTCGAATCTAAAATCACCAAGAAAATCGCCCAAATATCAACGCTTGCCGAAAAACAAAGGGTGATAAAACTGGAATATGACACGCACCCTTTTAGAATTTCAAAAAAAGCCCGACAATCGCCGGATTATTCGATTGACCCAAGCAATATAACGGGGCTTCGTCAAAGCGTTATGGGCTTTATGTTGGAGCTTCGCAAAGATGCTGAGGAGCAAACCCGCAGAAAACATGAGCGGGAACAAATAATGGCGATAAAACCTAAGCGTATGCTTATGATTGCATCGCCCATGCAGAAGAAAAGAAGTCTCGCCGCTGTTATCGGCAAACGATACCGCAGAACCACCGAAGACGCACGTCCGATTTCCTCACTGCCTAACAAGAAAAATCATGTTTAGCGGCTGGACTAAAGCGGCATGAGAACCGCTTCGTTTAAGGTCGTTCAAACGTCGCTACGGTTCTCGGTCGCTCCGCGGATAATTGCGGTCTCCTCCCCGCTGGCGGGTTCCCCTCCGCACGCGTCGCTACCCTCGAACCTACGCTCCGAGCCAAAAATTCGCTTCGCTCAGAAAGAATGAAGAAGAGAAGAAAGAAGAATTTAATAAGTCGTTAGACTGTGCATTCCACAAAACAGCTCCAAAACCCCGCCCCTAAAACTTGAACGCGTCCGACGTGCTAACACAATTTCACGGCGGGCGCGTTCCTAAATTACATACACAAGTTTTTGCTAAACGATGACCCTCTAAATATTAGGACTAATTACTATTTTTTGACATCTTTATGCTTTGCCGTCCGCTGTCTTTTTGTTCGCCAAAGTTATCAAGCGGGTTAAACCTATCAAAATTACGCTTCAAATCCGAACCAAACATTTCAGCATATTCCTTAACAATATCTATAGAGCTATGCCCCAAAATACTTTTTAACCTAAAAATATCCCCGCCGTTCAAAATCCAATTCTTAGCAAACGTATGACGATAAAGATGTATACTTGTTTTTTCAACACCCCTCGAATGATTGTATCTTTTTATTGCTGTAGTAAGAGCGCCTTTTTGTAATTTTTCTCCATAGCGATTACAAAATAAATAATTGTCCGGTTCGCCCTTCCTATATATCAAATATTCAAGCAAGATTTTTTCAAGCCGTAACGACAAGGGGATAATATACTGTCGCCGATTTTTTACCTTTTTAAGTAAAATTTCATGGTTTTGAAAGTCAATATCTGATATTTTTAATTCACATAACGTACCAAGTCGATTACCTGTAGCCAATAAATAATTGGATATTACCCAGTTGCGATACTCTGTGAAATCACATTTTTTAATATCGGGCTTGGCGAGCAAGAGTTTGAGTTCAACATCCGTATAAACGTTCTTAACCTTCTTTTCCTGCCGAATGAGTTTTACCTTAAATTTTGGCATGTATTCACGCTCCATGAAAAAATACAAAATAGCCCGAAGCCCGCGAAGATATGTATTGACTGTAACGCTTGATATGCTCTTGCTTTTTTGGTATTCAATATATCTCTCTACAACGTCAAGCGTTATATCAAAACAATATTTTTTGTCACAAAAAAAGTCGGTAAAATACCGTATTGAATCTTGATAAAATCCGATGCTTTCCTCTGATAAATTCATGTTACGCTTAACCCGAATGAATTGCTCAAATGCTGAATTGAT